>JALTUD010000025.1:0-4468 GCA_027047735.1 Flavobacteriales bacterium
TATGCCAACAGAATTACTTTCCTACGAACAAAAAATAAAATTCCCATCACAAGCTGATAATGTGCATTTAGTTGAGAAACTGGTTGATAATGTGTGTGATGAATTGAATTTACAAGGTGAAAATTACGGAAACATACTTATTGCTTTAACTGAGGCCGTAAATAATGCCATACATCATGGAAATAAACTAGACCCTAATAAAAACACAACAGTAAGTTGTACACACGAAGATCACAAAATTACTTTTAAAGTAGAAGATGAGGGGGATGGTTTTAACTTCTATAATTTACCCGACCCTACAAGTCCGGAAAATATAGACGTACCAAACGGACGTGGTATTTTTTTAATGAAAAACTTAGCCGATGAGATTAATTTTGAGAACAACGGCAAAACAGTAGAATTAACTTTCCATATTTTAAATAGTTAAAATAAAAAAAGCAACTTATATAAGTTGCTTTTTTGCGATAACATTAGGAGGGTAAACTTAATCCAAGTTGTCAAAGTTGACATCAGAAGAATAACCATCGTTATTGTAATTTCTTCTTTCGTAACCCTCGCCGTCTTTTACTGTGTATTCTCCACTGGCTTTCAGCTCTTCTATTTTTGCAATAGCATCACTCAATCCATTCGAGAATTTTTCAAAGTCTTCTTTATATAAAAAGATTTTATGTTTCTCAAAATAGAAAGTACCGTCTTCGTTATACTTCTTTTTACTTTCCGTAATGGTTAAATACAAATCATTACCTCTGGTAGCCTTTACGTCAAAAAAGTAAGTTCTTTTTCCTGCTCTCACCGGTAGCGAATAAATTTCATCTCGATAATTCTCTTTTCCGTCTCTCATTTTTTTATTTGTTTAATGGTAGTTTTTTTTAAGTTAAGTTTGATAATTCATAGCGAAAATCGTAATAGCGATTTATGCAGTAATGTATTTTACTTTCAATCTGAAAGGACGTTCTCACCTCAAAAGTAACAAAACTAAAAATAAATAAACTTAACTTATTAAATATTATTGTTTTAACAAAAATATAACTATTTATTGACAAAGCAAAAAGACGGGTTAAATAAATTGTACGACAAAATAATTTCTCTTGCCTCGTTGTAATAATAGATACTTATCGTTGATTAAATCACTTGCTGTGATTTGCTTGTTTTCCGTTACTTTTTCTTTATTTATAGAAATGGAATTTTCTTTCAATGCCCGTCTGGCTTCTCCATTGGATTTTAAAAAACCTGATTCGACCACCAATAGATTAATAATTCCTAGTTCTTCGTTTAGTTTTTCTTTGGGTACTTGAGCTTGAGGAACACCTTCAAATATATCTTTAAATGTTTGTTCATCTAAAGCTTTTAAGCTTTCTACAGCTTCAGTTCCTTTTTTAAACAGAATGTTTGATGCTTCTACCGCCGCTTCGTAATCCTCTACTGAATGCACTCGTATTGTTACTTCTTTGGCTAATTCTTTTTGCAAAAGTCTGAGATGAGGAGCTTTTGCGTGTTCTTCTTCCAATGCTTCAATTTCTTCCTGTGTTTTTAGTGTGAATATACGAATGTATTTTGCCGCATCTACATCAGTGGAATTTATCCAATACTGGTAAAATTTGTAAGGAGATGTTTTGGTTTTGTCTAACCAGACATTTCCTCCTGCGGTTTTGCCGAATTTTGTCCCGTCTGCTTTTTTTATCAAGGGAGTAGTAACGGCAAAGGCTTCACCTTGTGCTTTTCTTCTGATTAATTCTGTTCCGGTTACGATATTTCCCCATTGATCGGAACCTCCTAATTGTACCTTACAGTTTTTGTTTTGATAGAGCCAAAGAAAATCATATCCTTGTATCAGTTGGTAAGAAAATTCCGTAAACGAAAGCCCTGTTTCCAGTCTTGATTTGACAGAATCTTTGGTCATCATATAATTTACGGTGATGTGTTTTCCTACATCTCGTATAAAGGATAGGAAGTCAAACTCTTTAAACCAATCGTAATTGTTGACTAATTCCGCAGAATTTTCACCACTTTCAAAATCTAAGAATTTAGATAGTTGTTTTTTTATTCCTTTTATGTTTTTGTTTAGCGTTTCTTCGTCCAATAAATTTCTTTCGGCAGATTTACCGGATGGATCGCCCACCATTCCTGTTGCTCCCCCTATAAGAGCAATAGGTTTATGCCCCGATTTTTGAAGATGAACGAGTATCATAATTTGCACCAAGCTACCAATATGTAAAGAGTCGCTGGTCGGGTCGAAACCGATATAAGCGGTGGTAATTCCTTTTTTGAACTCATCTTCTGTTCCAGGCATGATGTTGTGAATCATCCCTCTCCATTGTAATTCTTCTATGAAATTCATTCTTGTGTTAATTTTGAGTTGCAAAAGTGCGAAAAAATAATGAAGTTACAAGGGAGAACTTGTGTATTGTATAAAACTCCGTTTTCTTAGCACTTACCTGTACCGCGTTAGGGATAGGAGTGGCATCCTTTTGGGTTGTTGCATATATGCAACCCAAAAGATATAACGGATAGCCCGACCCTATTTTTCAAAACTAGTGTTTCGCGGTAGCGATATGCTTGTTTTGTAAAATAGGGGAACGCCCAATTAATAATAATCGTAGGTATATTTAATGATTTTGATAAAGTTGGTTTCTATGTCTTGTACCAATAGGGCTTTCATCAAATAGGTGGATTTGTTGTACAAAATTTCTTTGTGCGTAATGTGTTTTCCGTTCACGTATTCATCGATATATTCTAAGTTTCCCAGTTCGTCGTATTGGTATTTTGTGGTTGTATGTTGGTCTTTTTTATAATCGGGATATACGGTTTTTTCACTGATGTTGCCTTTGTCGTCGTATTGGTAAAGTGTCTTGCTCTTTTTTTTGTTAATGATTAGTTTTTTTTCGTCTTTGGTTAATAGTCCGTGTTTGTTGAAGTATGATGAAATGGTTTTGTACTTTTTACCACGGCTGTTATAGGTATGTTGGTGTAGGGTGCTGTCTGTATTTTCGTAGCTGAAGGTTTCTTTTACGATGATATGTTGTTTGCCTAATTTGAAGTGTTGCTTGTCTTTTCCTGTATTTTCGTCTCTACAATAGGTTTTTTCGGTCATTTGCCCCAACGGATTATAGGTGTAGTTGTTGGAGAAAAAACCATAACTGTCACTCATTCGCTGTGTTATGATGTTATCGTTTTCGTCATAATAGTAGTAGATGAAAGTTGTATCTTTTTTGTCGGAGTTGTTAAATGAACGGTATTGTTGAATAAGTCTTCCTTTTTTGTCGAAGACATAGCCTACGACTAAGTTTCTCTCCTCGATGGCTTGCAGGGTTTTCTTTGAGGAAACTTTGCCTGTTATTTGTCTTATGCCGTTACGTTGTATAAATTCTCTGTTAAAAAAAGGAGTTTCACTAAAGGCTTGACATTCAGAGTTGTCAATTAACTGAGCAGACACCAATAAGGGGAACAGTAATAAAGCGAAGAAGTACAATTTTATTGTCATTTTCTTAAATCAATTCAGGTGATATTGATGCTCTACGAGTTTTTCTTTATGCACTAAAATAGACATATATTTCAGCTTGTGAATCAAAAATTGTACCTTCTTGTTGGGGGGATATTTAAAGAGTTTTAGTTTTTCTTCTTCTTCTAAACTCAATAAGTTGATGATGCTTGAAAAATCTATTTCGGGGAAAGTATCTAACTCTTTATTGAATAATAATTTGTAGTAATTCTCAGCCAAGTCTACCAATTCTCTGTTGGGTAGTATTTTAAAATTATTCAGGTAATTCACCTCCCCTGCCGGATAAAGTTTGCCCTCTTTTTGAGCTTCAAACGATTTTACCTTAAAGTTTTGAATACACTCCACAATTACGTCGATACTACCGTCTTTGTATTTTTTTCCGATACTTTTCACCATCACTACACTGCCGTACTCGTGCAGTTTGACCCTGGATTGGTAAGGAATACCAAAAGGACGGTCGTACCGCAAACAATCGCTGATTAATTGTAGGTACTTTGGCTCGTAAATATGCAACTTTGTGCTTTCTCCTTCCAACAAAAACAGTCGCAAAGGAAACAAACCAATTATTTCATTATTGTACCTCATAAAGTGTGTAGTTTAATCAACAGTACAAAGATTGATTATTTTATTTCCGTTATCAATAGACTTTTAAGAAGGATATTCACAATGTATTTTGAATTACTTTAAGTAAAGTGATGTAATAAACTGTATATCAATTTTATATATAATGGTTTGGGCGTTCCCTTTCAAGAATAAAAAATAAAGGTTTCACCATTTATTTTTTACTCTTGAAAGGTCGGGCTATCACTACTCACTCTTTTGTGTTGCATAAGTGCAACAACACAAAAGGAGTTCAAACACGCCGTTCTATCCCTAACGCGGGCGAAATTGGCGAATAGAAAGTGAATTTTTGGTTTCTTAGACGATGAATAAAAATTTTGCATAGCCCCAGCTATGGAAAATTTTTAT
>JALTUD010000025.1:4478-9414 GCA_027047735.1 Flavobacteriales bacterium
ACGCTTTATATCGTCTATTTTGCTCGTGTTAGGGATACTAATCCCTAACGCGGGACTAATCTTTTTTCAGACCTAGTAGGTTTTGAAAACCTACTAGGTCTCAGTTAAATGAGTGCTAAGAAAATAAAAACATTTTATGGTGTTCTTTTTACAGGTTAGGGATACCAATCCCTAACGCAGGTAATTTTTAATACAAAAAAGGCAACTCAAAATTGAGTTGCCTTTTTTTGTTCTCGTAAAGATGAATAGAAATGTCAGTTCTATTTATGATTCGCTCTTTTTTAACAATTCATAAGTTGAAAATACAATTGCTACAAAAAGCATCACCCAAGGTGTGCCGTGCAAAACCACATCAAACCAATCCATAAACCCCATAGGATGTTCTCCCGAAAAAGCACCGCCACCCATTATCCATTTTAATTTACCCCAAATATGAGGTTCGGGGACAAAAGGCATTAAACCAAGTGTTAACGCAGGGAATATCCAAAATCTGACGTTTTTATAAATCGGTTTATCGTTTTGCATGAGTAGATTAAATTAAATATGACTTTTTATTATAGAAACCAACTGTTGAGCGGGAACTACCCCGGATTGTCTCCAAAGTAATTTTCCATTTTTAAAAAGCACTAAAGTAGGTACGCCTCTCACTTGAAATTTCTGAGCGGCAGCCGGATTTTTATCCACATCTACTTTGATAATTTTTACTTGCGAGTCTAACTGTCGTTTTACATCTTTCAGAATAGGAGCCATAGCTTTGCAAGGTCCACACCATTCTGCAGAAAAGTCAACCAATACAGGTTGAGAGCCGTTAATTAAATCATTGAACTTAGACATAGTATAGTGTGTTTTATTGTACTTGTTTTATTAAGCTAATAATTCTTTTTCAATTACCTCTTTTAATGTTGCTTTTGGTAAAGCTCCTGCTTGCATCATTGGTTGTTTTCCAACCGGAATAAAAAGCATACTCGGAATACTTCGTATTTGAAATACTGCCGAAAGTTCTTGTTCAGCCTCTGTATCTACTTTATAAATGTTTATTTTTCCTTTATACTCTTCCGAAAGTTCCTCTAAAATCGGAGCAACCATTTTACAAGGTCCACACCAATCTGCATAAAAATCTATAATTGCCGGAATCTCTCCTTTGTAATCCCATTCTTTAGATTTTGTATAATCGAAAACTTCGTCTTTAAATTTCTGTGTTGTTAATTTTATTGTTGCCATTTTTTATATTTATTTCGAGGGGTTAGCCTCTTGTTTATACGTTTTGTTTTTAAAAATCAGACGTAGAGAAATTGAATATGATTTTCTCTTCGTCTAAATCGAGGGCAAAGATACGAAGTAAAGAATGGTTTTACTGTAACCTAAGTAACTCTGTTTTTAAGCTGTTTTTATTATTTTATAGAAGCTAACCACTGTTCAAAAATGGTTTTTCCATCGGTATTGCTCAACTCTTCATCGGCTGCTCTTTCGGGGTGAGGCATCATACCAAATACATTTTTGTTGAGGTTGCTGATTCCGGCGATATTATTTAGTGAGCCATTAGGATTGGATTCGTTAGTAATCTCTCCTTTTTCGTTGCAGTATTTAAATAAAATTTGGTCGTTATCTTCCAAAGATTTTATAGTGTCGGGATTTGCAAAAAAACGTCCTTCTCCGTGTGCTATTGGTATTTTATAGGCTCTATCTTCTAAGTTTTTTGTAAGTGAAGCTGTTTTTGAAACAGGTTTGATAAAAGTGTTTTGGCAGATAAATTTTTGATTGTTGTTATGCAAAAGAGCACCTTCTAATAATCCGGATTCGCAAAGGATTTGAAAGCCATTGCAAATACCAAGAACATAACCGCCTTTGTCTGCGTGAGCAATTACTTCTGTCATAATAGGAGAGAATTTTGCAATCGCTCCCGAGCGTAAATAATCACCATAGGAAAATCCTCCCGGTAAAATAATAGCATCACTACCTTTTAAGTCTTGGTCTTTGTGCCACAGTTCTTCTACTTCCAATCCTAGAATGTTTCGTAAGACATATACCATGTCTTTGTCGCAATTGGAACCGGGAAAAGTAATTACTCCAAATTTCATCTTTTTTTGAATTGTATAGATGGATTTAGGAAACCTGTAAAAGCGTTCTTTTATCGGTTTTAATCTATCTAAGTTAACGTTACTTGCAAAAGTAAGGTATTTATGCTAAAATATAGAACTTTTTTTCGATTGATTTGCAATGGTTTTATTGTGTTTATTCTAATTGCGTTAGGGATAGAACGGCATGTTTGAGCTCTTTTTTTGCTTGCTTGCTGTTGCAAGCAAAAAAAAGCGAGTAGTGATAGCCCGACCTTTCACGTGTAAAAAATAATGAGTGTAACGGTTATTTTTTTATTCGTGAAAGGGAACGCCCTAATCATTCAGAGCTTGTTCATATACTTTTTTCCAACCTTTCCAAATGCCTTGTTCGTTGAGCGTTTCGTTGTGCCATATTCCTATGAATTGTCCTTCAATATTTTTGACTGTGGTTTTAAGGTGGTTTATTCTTTCTATTGCCTTCTCCGGCGATAGTTTAAGGTATTGGTTGAGTGTTCCGTCCATATATACGAATGGATGAATGGTCAGGTTTAATTCTCTGTTTTGCAGTAAATCAAAAAAGGTGTAAGGCGTTGAAATTCCTGCTCTAAAGCCAATGTTATCTGCGTAGCCCATTGTGTAATCTTCTTTGATTCCGTTTTGTTCATAGATTCGATAGCTGTCAGGTAGGGTTAATTTTAAATAATGTTTGCGTGCCTTAGTGATTTTTTGACCTGTGATTTTTTCGAGTCTTTTGATTTCTTTTTTTTGTATTTCGGGACTTAAATAAGAGGCGTATGAGGGGTGGATACCAATGTCTGCGAAAGTTTGAATTTCTTGTATCAATTGCTTGAAGTGTTTGTTCTCGTGCGGAACACTTTTGTCGTATGTATTTCTGTCGCCCATCAAGAAAAAGAAGATGGATTTTATGTTTTTTATTTGTGTAGTTTCTTTTATATAGTCGTAGGTATCATACGGGTCTTTTTTTCCGAATAATACGTTTATTCTGTGTTCTGTGTCCTTAAAATTTGCTTGTAACAGCGTTTGGGTTAAGCCGCCCACAGTTCTGAACAGCCCTTTGTTTTTATATGCCCAAGCATTGTCAATATCAATGGTGTTAACGATGCTGAATTTTCTTTTGCAGGTAAATTCTTTTTGAAAAAATGAGCTGATTTTTTGTAAAAATACCTTTCCCCAAATGTTAATGAGCGGTAAATGAAGAACACCTAATTTACTCATTATGCTTTCTTTGGATGGGTATCTTCCGTGTTTATCGGCTTCGTATTTCCAATATTCTTCCATTCTTGTCGCAAGGAACAAGGAAGCGGAAAAAATATCAAATCCCAAGTGGTCAAATTCCGTAAGGAATAGTTTTACCATTTCGTCACCTCCATAATCAAAGGATATGTCAAATTTTCGATAGTCTTTTTCCGAGAGCAAACCAAACGGATGAATTTGAAAGCTGTTGTTTATACGTTCGCCTGAATAGTTGATGATGTTTGCGTCTTTTGGTATTTCTGCTTTGGTATGAACGATTTTATATTCTTGTTTACAAACTTCTTTGAGTACTAATTTCAGACTGTAATAAAAACGAGGGGTATTTATTTTAGAATAAACAATGAGCATCTTGTTGGAATTGATACGGGCAAAGATAGAAAGCTCTATCGAACTAAAGTGATATGTCCTCTTGTTTCTTTAAAATCTCCGCGAGCATCCCGATAGCTTACACGATATAGATATAAACCGAGTTGAACCAATTTTCCGGATTTTCTATGCCTTCCGTCCCAAGCTTCTTCGGGGTCGGAGCTTTCAAAAATCAACTCGCTAAAGCGGTTGTAAACTTGTACTTTATATTCAGAAAAATCAATGAGGTTTACAACAGGTTTCCATGTGTTATTGTAACCACCGATTACAAGGGCGTTAGGTATGTATATCAAAGGTTGTTCATTTGCACAAACAACGTTAGAACGACTTTTCTCGCTTAATCCGTAGGTGTTGGTGCTTTCTATAGCTTCTACAAAATAGCATATTTTACCATCGGTTTGGTTTTGGATAATATCAATAATATTGTCGTTATAGTATTGTTGTGTAGGTGGTAATGAAGCAATAGGTGAACTATTAAAAGTTCCGTTAACAGCTCGGTATAATTTGTATCCAATCAGATTTCCATTCCATTGTTTGTATTTACTCCATTGCAGTAGGTTTGTAAATGAATTGTTGTCTTCCGTTACAGTTAACAAAATGGTTTTACCTATGTTCGATAGTAGTGTAGGACGCCCACACGAATCTTCAATTTGTACTTTATATAAATATGACCTTTCTTTTGTGTTTACATCAAAGTCATTAAAAACAACCGGGTTTACTTGTGGGTTGCTTTGTGAAAGTATTTCTTCAAAGTTTGGTGGCTGAGAATTGTCTGCACGTAGTAGCCTAAAAGTTTTTACTTGTGCCGGCAAATCTTGATGTACTCTTATTTCCACTTCGTTTTCGGAAACTACTGTTGCCGTTTGCAGGTAGTTAAACATCGGGACGGGAGGTTGGTGCAGAAAAACGCAACTTTTGTTGGATAAAGAAGTTTTAAACAAGTCATCTGCAACAGCTTTCACGACAAAGCAATAATAATGATTGGCAACTCCTCCCGTAAAGGCAAAAGTCGTATCAGTAGTAGTTCCCGCTAATGTTGAAGTTCCGGTATTCTCATCTTTGGCATGAATTTCATATTTCAAAACGCCATCGCTCCAGTTTTTATAGGAGTTCCAACTCAAGGTTACTGTATTGGAGCAAATATCATAACTATTTGTAAGAAACATTGTTTCTTGTCCTATACCAAGTGGACTTGTGTTCGGTGTCGGATTCCAACAGCTATCGTAAGTCGCTAAAGC
>JALTUD010000026.1 GCA_027047735.1 Flavobacteriales bacterium
GTCTAATTGATAAATCCATTGTTCTTTTGGTTTTTTATCGACTTTTTTAGCCAACAAAGTCTTTGTAGCATCTATATTTACCAATAACGGCTGTTCTTCTATTCCTTTAAAAGTAGTAACTTCTTCCACTTCGTCAGCCCATATTCGTTTTCGCTCTACTCCTTTTGAAGTATAAATATCAACATCAATCGGTAATTTGTACAAAGGCCATTTTTCAAAATCTTGCTTTTGAATGATTTTTACGGTTAACTCTTTTTTCTCAGGATTATATTCTTGTTCAAAATGAATGATTGGATATCCACTAGCCAAAAACCATTGATTAAAAAACCAATTCATATCTTCTCCTGTTACTTTTTCGAAAGCTAATCTCAAATGAGCTATTTCGGTATTGTCGTAAGCATTTGTAGTCAAATAACGATTTAACGATTCAAAAAAAGCTTCATCTCCTACGTAAGTTCTTAGCATATGAAGAATTCTTCCTCCTTTATTATATGAAATAAAATCAAACATATCCTCCTTATCTTTGTAATCATATCTAATCACATCAGCATGCTCACCATTTTGAACAGACATAAAATAAAATTCTAATTCAGAATAGCCGTTCATATCAGCTTCCATTCTGCCGTATTTATGTTCGTCCCAAAGGTATTGACTGTAATTGGCAAATGATTCATTTAAAGGTAGGTTAGCCCAACTTTCACAAGTTACCAAATCGCCAAACCAATGATGAAATAACTCATGAGCGATAATCGATTCGTTATTACTGTCTATTAATTCCCTTTTAGTTTTATAAATAAAATCACCGTGAAGCGTTGCCGTTGTGTTTTCCATTGCTCCGGAAACAAATCCACGAACAACAACTTGACTGTATTTTACCCATGGATACTCGTAGTTTAGTAATTTGGAGAAATAACTTATCATGTTGGGTGTTTCTCCAAATATCGCTCTTGCATAGGGTTCGTATTTTTTTTCTATATAGTAGTTTACCTCCATTTCAGAACCGTCTTTTCGTTTCCATTTGTCTTTTACCACCTCAAAATCTCCAACAGCCATCATCACCAAATACGGTGAATGTTTTTGATCCATTACCCAATGATCGGTTCTTTTTCCGTTTTCTGAAGGTTTACTATCAGCTAAATAACCGTTTGATAATGTTTTGAACTTATCTTGCACTGTTATATAAATTTCTTCGGTCATTTTCTCGATTGGGTTATCGATGGTTGGAAACCATACCGAGTTTGACTCTGTTTCACCTTGAGTCCATAGCTGCTGTGGTACTTCAGAATTATCCCCATCGGGATTAATAAAATACAAACCTTTCGCTTCTTGTATGGCACTACTTCCTTTTTGTTTTACGCGTTCAGGATTTGCAGTATACTCTATTTCAAGCGTATAATCATCTTTTCGAGTATAAACTTTGGGTAATTTTATTCCTAAATATAAGCTATCATAACTATAAGAAAGTTCTTTCCCATTCATGGTAACTTTATGAATGTCCATCCATTTTGCATCAAGGATTAAACTATCCGTGGGATAGAAGTACGGTTTTGCCGTTATTACGGCTTTTCCGTTCATTTGCCTTTCGTGCCAATTAAAATCTACGTGCAATTCGGTGTGAATAATATCACTTTTACGTGTTTCAGATGCGTTATATATTGGACGTTCTACTTTTGGGAGAACTTTTTTGTCTTCTCCTTCTATATTTATTTCCGGTAAAGCTACTTCGGGAGTTTGCTGTATGTTTTTCTTTGGCGAGCATGAGAATAACAAGATTACAACTCCCAACGCAGTAATAAAAATATTTTGTTTCATTATGTTCTGATTAATCTACAACCCTAAAAATTTTCTAACTTGACCATCGGTTTCGTTTGCTTTCAATCGTGTTAAGATAGCTTCCAATTCATTATATTTTTGAGTAGCAAACTCTAAATCCTTCGCTTCTTCAGGCGACAGATTTTCTTTGTCTTTTAACTCTTTTACCGTTTTACCAAACTCGTTTTCTAAATCGTTTAATAGTTGATAGCCTGAAAGTTTCACAAACCATGCACTTGAATTTTCTGCTACATCTTCATAAATAGGAATTGCTCTTGCTTTTTCAGCTAAATTTTGATGTTTTATATACAGATTATATTTCTGTAAAAAGCTGTATTTTTTCATTGAGGATAATTCGGGTAGCGTTTGAATAAAGAACTCATGCTCTTTGGCTGTTCCTTCATCAGCATAGATAGATGCTACTATACTATTAATAGCAAACGACTCTACGTTTTCGTTCTTTTTAGCTAAGGCTAATCCTTTTTTAGCATCCAATTTATAAGTCGCGTTAATCGCCTCTCCTATTACTGCAAATGAAGAATCTTGAATTGCTTTTTCATATACCGACAATAACGTAACATCTTCTTTAAAATAACGACTTAAATAAGTAATTGCCCTTGCTCTTACCTTTGGATGCGAATCATTCAACGCTAAAAAGGTTAATTTTTCTTTTACTTCTTCCGGATAGACTTCTTTTGCCTTCTTCAATTTAGACATTGCCATCGTTTTTACATTCCAAAACGGATGATCCAATGCTCTCATTACAGCTTTAATAGCGTCGTCATTACTGCTGTTTCCAATTTTAGTTAGTGCTTCTTTTTTATCCAACCACAAAGGAGCGTTGTCTAATTGATAAATCCATTGTTCTTTTGGTTTTTTATCGACTTTTTTAGCCAACAAAGTCTTTGTAGCATCAATATTTACCAATAACGGCTGTTCTTCTATTCCTTTAAAAGTAGTAACTTCTTTCACTTCGTCAGCCCATATTCGTTTTCGCTCTACTCCTTTTGAGGTGTAAATATCAACATCAATCGGTAATTTGTACAAAGGCCATTTTTCAAAATCTTGCTTTTGAATGATTTTTACGGTTAACTCTTTTTTCT
>JALTUD010000027.1 GCA_027047735.1 Flavobacteriales bacterium
AATCACTGGTCATTCCTGCAAATGTACTAGTCGGACTACCTGCTGCTGCCGCTATGTCAAATTGAAAAAAATATTCCGTTCCTGCTAATAAATTAGAAGACAAACAAGCTGATGCGTACTGTTTTTGACCCGATGATTGATTAAATAAGCCTATGTATCCCTGACCTGAGCTAGGAGCGGGAGGAGTTGAATAAGTTGCACCTACATGTGTAAAACTACAATTGTAATAATCACCTGCTGTAGTAGATGAAACAGGATACCAACCACTCGCTTTTGACAATTCTCTACTCGAACCCGGACAATCTGAATATAATTCAAAATCAGAATTGGGAACTAATGATGGAATATTGCATTGACTATAATCAAACTTTGAAAACCAAAGTAAAATGAATATTAATATATAGTTCGAGTATTTATTCATTTAATAATTCAAATTGGAAGATAGACAAGTTATAACATAAAGATATAAAAAACATTAATTTTTACATCAGAAAAGTATCAACAACTTACTTAATTATACACACCTAACGCAAACTAAAAAAAAGGTTGCTTTTGACTTTGATGTTTTAATATTTAAAACAAAAAAAGTGCATCCTTTTTCAAGAATACACTTTTACATATCTTTTCTTTACGTAACAACTTCCTATTTCCCGCTTGTAGCAGTTTCGGTTATTCCCAAATATTTTTTTACTTTATCATTCAAATCATCTGATTCGGCAAAGTACAATAATGAAGTTTCGTCCAATACATAGCTATATCCGTTTTCTTTCGCCACGGTTGCAATTGCATCTTGTACTTTTTTCATTATCGGCTCTATTAACTTTTGTTCTTTAGTTGCAACATCTTGTTCAAACTGTGCTTGTTTAGCTTGAATCGTTTGTTGTCTTTCCATTAGTTCTTGGTAACGTTGTTGTTTGATTTCATCAGACATTGACGGTTCGTCTTCAGCGAATTTTTTTTCAGCTTCTTGATAAAGGGCATAATACATTTCCAATTCCTTTTTCTTTTCTGCCGCAAATCGCTCCAACTCGTCCGAAGATGCTTTATAATCCGGTAGAGCTACCATAATCTCCTGAATATTTACGTGTGCTGTTTTTTGCCCCTGTGCCATGGCACTCATCGAAAGTATGGCTGATGCTATCAGTATCATTAACTTTTTCATAATCGTTGTTTTTTTATTTTACTTGTTTTATTTTTTGTTTATTTTTCTTAACACCAAATCACTTTTATCGTATTTTGGATTGGTAAATAAT
The DNA here is from genome assembly GCA_027047735.1 of Flavobacteriales bacterium. Classification (GTDB taxonomy): domain Bacteria; phylum Bacteroidota; class Bacteroidia; order Flavobacteriales_D; family Parvicellaceae; genus S010-51. Next base: position 1,254 of record JALTUD010000027.1, read on the forward strand.
ATATTGGAATTTGCACTTTTATCCATTATAAAATCATATCCTTTTTCTTTTGCCAAAGCCTTAATAGCTTCATAAATTTCTTCTTGTATCGGTTGAATTAATTCTTTTCGTTTTTTAAATAAATCACCCTTTACTCCGAAACGTTTTTTTTGAAGCTCCATTGCTTCTTCTTCCAAATCCTTAATTTCCTTTAAACGTTTATTTTTTTCGTCTGTAGGCATCAATATCGATTCTTGCTGAAATTTATCTTTTTTCTCTTTTATTTCCTTATACTTTGCTTCTATCTCCTTCGCCCATTTTTCAGCTATGTCATCCAATTGTTTTTGAGCCTTAACATACGAAGGCATTTTACTCAAAATGTACTTTGTATCCACAAAAGCATATTTCTGAGAAAAACTAACAGACAATAAACCTAAAAGAAAAAATGATACCAAAAATATTTTTTTCATACTTCTTAACATAATTTATATTACAACTCTCCCAAATTCATACCAATTGTAAAATGAAATTGACCTCGATAGCCTTTGGTATTAATCTGATTATTATTGTTAATTTCTCCATTTGCTCCGGGATCAAGTCGATCGAATCCCCAACCGTAATCCAGTCCCATTAGACCAAACATAGGTAAAAATATTCTAACCCCCAATCCGGCAGAACGTTTCACAGCAAACGGATTGTATTTTTTGTAACTATTCCATGTATTCCCTGCTTCTGCAAAACCTAATACATAAATTGTTGCTTGCGGATTTAAGGAAACCGGATAACGCAATTCCATCGTATATTTACTAATAATACTTCCTCCAAATTTAGTTGAAACACTCTTATCATCATACCCTCTAAGTGCAATAATTTCTTGTGCCGCTAGATTATACCCTGTTAAACCACTTCCACCTAAATAAAATCGTTCAAAAGGAGGAGCTCCAATGTTTTTATTCCAACCATTTAAAAAGCCAAAACCTAATCTGGTATTCAATACTAATTTTTTGTCTTTAGACAATGGAGCAAACCATGAGGACGTAAATTTCAATTTATTATATTCCAACCAACGGTACTTATCTTGGTCTGACATCGAAGCATAATTCCTGTCTTTCCCATCCAACAAAGAATAAGGTGGGGTTACCTTAACACTAAACTTAAATGAGGCACCCGTACGCGGATATAAAGGTTGGTCAATAGAACTTCTACTTAAAGCAAATTTGTAATACAAATTATTTACATACCCCGTAGAAAAAGAAAACACTTGATTAAAATTATTCAAATCGAAATATTGAAATCCTAACTCGTGATAAACCGAAAAATAATCATCCGGCCAATTCAATCTTCTACCCAACCCAATAGAAACACCGGTCATTTTCAAAAACCTTCTGTTTGGTGTCGGAATCCTCTTACCGTTTTCATCCTTTTGGTTTTGTAAAAACCTTCTATCAAGTGCCTGCACAGAATGATACGCCGTAACACTAAAAGCATTCGGTCTTTTCCCTCCTAACCACGGCTCGGTAAAAGAGAAATTATAAGACTGATAACGATACCCGTTAGATTGAGCTCGAATACTTAACCTTTGTCCATCCCCTGCCGGAAGTGGATTCCACGCTTTTTTCTTAAAAGTGTTTCTCAACGCAAAATTATTAAACGATACACCTAACGTACCCACCAATTGACCGGCTCCCCAACCTCCTGACAATTGTATTTGATCACTAGGTTTTTCCGCCACAACATACTCTATATCTACAGTCCCGTCAGCCGGATTAGGTTTAGGATTGACATTCAATTTTTCAGGGTCAAAATATCCCTTTTGGGACAATTGTCTTTGTGAACGTATAATCGCATCACGACTAAACAAATCACCGGGACGAGTATATAAATCTCGAATAATCACATGGTCGCTGGTTTTGGTATTCCCAACAACCGTAATATTTTTAATTCTCGCCTGTTTCCCCTCATAAATTCGAAATTCCAAATCGACCGAATCGTTCTCTATATTTTTTTCTATCGGAGTAATTTGAAAAAACAAATAACCGTCGTCCATATAAAGCGAACTGACATCCGTACCTCCGGGGTTCATAAACAAACGAGCATCTAAAGTAGATTGATTGTATTCATCGCCGGGTTTAATCCCCAAAATAGTATCCAAAAAGCCTGAAGTATATTTCAAATTTCCCGTCCAAGCTATCGAACGAATGTAATACTTATTTCCTTCGTCTATTTTAATCTTGATATCCAAACTCTTATCATCGTAATCATACACAGAATCCCACACAATTTCAGCATCACGATAAGCGTTATCCAAATACTTATCAATTATTTTTTGTTTGTCTTTTTCATACAACGAAGAAATAAATTTTGAACGCCAAAATATTTTATACCAATGCTTTTCTTTCGTCTTTTTCATTTGTCGCTTTAGCTTCTTGTCCGACAAATTATCGTTTCCTTCAAAGTAAATTTTATGTATTTTAAAACGATGACCTTTATCGATTGTAATTTTCATCATTACACTGTTATTCAGTATAGTATCAGGCTTTGTTGCAATGGTTACTTTAGGTCTTAAAAAACCTTTTTCAATAAAATATCCCCTACTCACCTGCTTAATTCTAAATAACTCATCCTCGGTAACCAATTTACCACTGTACAAATCCAAATCCTCTCGCAAATCATCCGCTTGAGATTTAGAAATCCCCTTAAAACTATAACGTGAAAGACGAGGTCGTTCCGTTAATTTGATAATTAAAAAAGCATTTTCTCCCTGTGTTTTTTCAACGATAATTTGAACATCCGAAAACATCTTTTCTTTCCAAAGTTTTCGAATAGCTTGCGTAATATCATCCCCCGGAATTTGAATTTTATTCCCACGAATCAACCCCGATTTAGAAATAATTTGATTATGGTCTAAGTTCGGCACACCATCTACCAAAATACCGGCTATAATGTACTCTTTCGGGTAGGTATAATCCACTTTTTCTAAATCCTGTCCCAGAACCGGTACCGCCACTCCAACTAACAAAGTTAAAAGGAAGGTATATACTAATATTATCTTATTCATTTTCATTTATTTGAGCACTCGTCTTACCAAACCTTCTTTCCCTGTGCTGATATTCCAATACAGCTTTGTAAAAGTTTTCTTCTTTAAAATCCGGCCACAGTGTCTCAGTAAAATACAATTCGCTGTAAGCAATTTGCCACAACAAAAAATTACTGATTCGTTGCTCTCCACTCGTTCTAATCAGCAAATCCGGATCAGGAATCTCACGAGTATCGAGATAAGAACTGATTAATTGCTCATTTATTATATCTGCTGTAATTTTTCCGCGATTAACATCTTCCGCGATGCTGCGAATAGCACGCGTAATTTCCCAACGCGAACTATAACTCAACGCCAAAACAAGCGTAATCGTATCATTATCAGCCGTTGCCTCTAACGCATTATTCAACGCATCAACACAAGAAGAAGGCAAAGCATCCATATCACCAATCACTTTCAATCGTACACCATTCTTATTCAAATCATCTACCTCACCGGCAATCGTATTCACCAACAAATCCATCAAAGCATCTACTTCCTCTTTCGGCCGATTCCAATTTTCTGTACTAAACGTATAAAGCGTTAAATACTTCACACCGATTTTAGTCGCCGCTTTCAAGGTTTCACGTACCGAATCCACCCCACTAATATGCCCGAAAACTCTTTCTTTCCCACGTTCTTTCGCCCATCGACCGTTCCCGTCCATAATGACAGCCACGTGCTTAGGTATTTTCGTTTTATTCAGTTGGTCTCGGACACTCATATTATCTCATTGCTTAATTGCTTACTATTCAAGCCCGCGAATATCTTAATTTTAACGGAGATAACGAAATAATTAACCTTTTTTTAGAATTTTATTATCGAATGAGTAGGTTTTGGGCGTTCCCCCTATTTTCAAAATCAACATACCGCTTCGCTAAACGTTGATTTTGAAAATAGGGGTCGGGCTATCCGCTATATCTTTTGGGTTGCATATACGCAACAACCCAAAAGGATGCCGCTCCTATCCCTAACGCGTGTAAAATGAGCGGTAAGAAAATGAATTTTAGTTTCTTTAGACGATGAAAAAAATCTTTGCATAGCACCAGCTATGGAAAGATTTTTTGAAGAAGTATAAAGGAAATAAAAACATTTTATGGTGCTCATTTTACGCAGGTTAGGGATACGATCCCTAACGCAAAAAAACTGCTATAAAACGAATTTTGAAAACAAACGATTAGATACTACACCATACACCTTACCGGTAAACTCTGTATTAATAAAAGGAGTATTTTTACTTTTAGAAACAATATCGTTTTCCGTAAACATCCATTTTTTTGTTGGCGAAAACAATAACAAATCAGCCTCGACCCCTTCTTTAATTTCAGGAACAGCTAAATTCAATATTTTTCTCGGTTGAACCGCCATTTTATCGATAATTTCTTCCAAACTAAACTCTGATGACAAATGGGTAAGCATCAACGGGAAAGCCGTTTGTAAATTAACAATACCGAAGTCTGCCAAATCAAATTCCTTTTCCTTATCCTCAATTTCTACCGGAGTATGGTCGCTCACAATAGAAGAGATAATCCCTTGTTTTACTCCTTGTTTTAAAGCTTCAATATCTTCAGATGTTCTGTAAGGAGGTAACACCTTAAAGCTAGTATCAAAGTCATAAAGCGATTCATCTGTAAACACCAATTGATGAGCCGCCACATCAGCCGTAACACGAACTCCTCTTTTTTGTGCTTCCCGTATTAAATCAACGCTTTTCTTTGACGATATGGAACGTATATGTATCGGTGAATCGTGGTATTCCGCCAAATATATATTCCGGACAACTTGCAATTCTTCCGCCAAATGAGGAATCCCTTCCAAACCTAAGTGCGTACTCACTTCTCCTTCATTTATCACGCCTTTATGATTCATTTGAACATCGTTTGCAAACGTCATTATCAATCCTTCAAAACTTTTGGTATAAAGCAAGGCTCTCGACAACAAATGAGCGTTTTGTATCGATTTTTTACCATCGGTAAACCCAACGGCTCCCGCTTGTTTCATATCGTACATTTCTGCCAACTCCTCCCCTTTTGTATCTTTAGAAACACTTCCCAAAGGATGAACTTTGACTGCTTTCCCTTTAGATTTATTCAAAATATACTCCACGTAACTTCGATTGCTAACCGTTGGTTGGGTATTCGGAGTTATGGCTACACAAGAGTAACCACCTCTGACTGCAGCGTTTACCCCCGAATCTATATCTTCTTTCGTTTCCAATCCCGGCTCTCCGAAAGTCGCTCCCAAATCACACAACCCTATCGATACACATAAATTGTTTTCTTCTACTATTTCGTCAACTTCTCCTGCCGCACTAATATCATCTCGAATTTGAGTAATTATTCCTTCTTCAACGAGAATGTCTTTAATACTTCCATTAAGTACAGAGTTGGGATAAATAATTTTGGCTTTTCGAATAAGAATACGCATAATCAACTTTTGGAGACAAAGATAAACATGATAGTGAGTTAAAACCTTAAACTGCAAGTAAAAAATTATACCTCTACTTTTTGTTCACTTGTTCTAAGATACAGCAAGTCTCTAAATATAATTGTTCGTACATCGGTAAGACTTTATGTATATCAAACTCAAGAGCTTTTTTTCTTGCGTTTTGTTTGAATTGTTCCAATAAATCGCTGTTTTTTAATAGCTTCAAGGCTTTTTTTGCCATTGTTTTTGTATCTCCTACTTCTGCTAAAAAACCATTTATACCGTCATCAACTACTTCCGGTAATCCGCCTGAATTGGTGGTGATTACCGGCACGCCACTTGCCATAGCTTCTAAAGCTGACAAACCAAAACTTTCTGTTTCAGATGGTAAGATGAACAAATCTGAAATATTTAATACTTCTCTTGTCGATTCTAAATGCCCTAAAAAAAGTACATCTTGTCTTTCACACGAATTTCGGCAAGCACGTTCGATATTGATACGATCGGGACCATCTCCTACAAACAACAAACGACACGGAACTTTTTCTCTAATTTTCCGAAAGACTTTTACAACGTCTTTTACTCGTTTCACTTTTCTAAAATTAGAAATGTGTGTAATGATAAACTCACCATTGGGGGCATATCTCATTTTATATAACTCATTGTTCGGTAGATTGTAATGAGTGGCACAAATAAAATTAGGAATAACTTTTATTTCATTATCAATATTAAAATGCTTATAGGTATCATTTTTTAAACTTTCAGAAACACAGGTTACGGCATTAGATTTATTGATTGAAAAGGTAATAACAGGCTCAAACGAAGGGTCTTTTCCTACCAATGTAATATCAGTACCGTGTAAGGTTGTTATGAACGGTATATGAATATTTTGTGAGGCTAAGATTTGCTGAGCCATATATGCCGCCGACGCGTGAGGAATGGCATAATGAACGTGCAATAAATCGAGTTTTTCATACTTTACGACATCAACTAATTTACTGGTAAGTACTTGTTCATAAGGTGTATGGTCGAAAAGGGGATAATCGGACACGGAAACTTCGTGAAAAAAAATATTTTCTCTTAGTTCGCTTAATCGAACGGGCTTACTGTAAGTTATAAAATGTATTTCATGTCCTTTACTTGCTAGTTCTTTTCCTAATTCCGTAGCGACTACTCCACTTCCTCCAAAAGTTGGATACAGTACAATACCTATTTTTAGAAATTCTTTTTTTGGTTGATTACTCATTTATTATACGGGTTCGTTATGCTACGAATATAATCATTTTTTTCGGAATTGCGTTAGGGATAGGAACGGCATCCTTTTGCCCTCCCTCCTTTTGGAGGGCAAAAGATATAGTGGATAGCCCGACCCTCATTGGCAAAACAAACGTTCCGCCTTAGCGGTATGTTTGTTTTGCTAATGAGGGGAACGCCCAAATACTTCTTATTATAATTGGTTTTAGTATTATTTTTTCGGAAATTCGCAAACAGACAAATGAGCATTTCATCGGTAAATAAAAATTTTAAACTTCCTAAACGTAAAGTTGCGGATGCTAAGGAAATATCCAAGGGGATATTGAAGGGGGATATTGTGCAATTGAGCCGGGCTATTACCCTAATGGAGAGTAAATTACCTCAACATCGTACAATTGCCCACCAAATTTTGGATACTTGCCTGCCTCATTCCGGTAAGTCTATTCGCATCGGTATTACAGGGGTTCCGGGTGTGGGAAAAAGTACTTTTATTGAGGCAATGGGAAATTATTTGACTTCTATCGGTAAAAAATTGGCGGTTTTAGCGATTGACCCTAGTAGTCAGAAACAAGGAGGCTCTATTTTGGGTGATAAAACGCGAATGGAAACCTTAGTAAATAATCCAAATGTGTATATCAGACCTAGTCCTTCTAAAGGGGCATTGGGTGGTGTTGCTCAACAAACCCGAGCTTCTATTTTGCTGTGTGAGGCTGCAGGTTTTGATGTGGTTTTTGTGGAAACGGTTGGTGTTGGTCAATCGGAAACCGCCGTACATAGTATGGTTGATTTTTTTCTGCTTTTGATGCTTGCCGGTGCGGGGGATGAATTGCAGGGGATTAAGCGTGGTATTATGGAAATGGCGGATGCTATTGTGATTACAAAATCTGACGGAGACAATGTGTTGAATGCAAAAAAAGCAGTTCGTAAGTACAAAAATGCGTTGCACTTATTTCCGCCCAATACTAACGGTTGGGTACCTGATGTGGTGCAATGTAGCTCTGTTTCTAATGAGGGAATTGAGGAAGTATGGAATATCATTGACCGGTTTGAAAGGCATACCAAAGCAAAGGGATTTTTTGAAAAAAACAGAAATGAACAATCGAAATATTGGATGTATGAAAAGATTAACGAAGAGCTGAAAAGAAGATTTTATGAAAATGAGGAGGTTAAAAAGCAATTGCCTGAACTAGAGGAAAAAGTAATTCAAGGGGAATTGAGTCCTTATACCGTTGCTCATTTATTGTTGAAAAAATCTTAGTTTATTTAATCCTTTAAAACCGTTTTTACACGGCTAATTCAAGGCACTTTATCACTATTTATTCTATTTTGTTTTGCCTTTAATAAATTTACTTTAGTTTTGAGCTAACTAAATTAACTTGCTTTACATTAACAAGCATACTAATGACGAATTGG
>JALTUD010000028.1 GCA_027047735.1 Flavobacteriales bacterium
CTCATAAATATGAAGGATACTGCTATGAAAATGCAGGGACTTATGACGTAAAATTGATTATAGAAAATACAGTTGGTTGTTTTGATACGGTAGAAGCACTAGGTTTAATCAATACCTATCCCTACCCTATTGCCGACTTTGAATTAACACCGGAAAACACAACCGTTGACAACGCCGAAATTACCTTTACCAACAACAGCACCGATGCCATCACATGGATGTGGGATTTCGATGATAATACATTAGACAGCGTTACTTATGAACCGGTTCATCTATACAGCGACACAGGAAGTTATATGGTGGAACTTACGGTTTATAATGCCTTTGGTTGCTCTAGTAATATTTATCATCAAGTGATAATATCGCCAATTGAAAATTTATTTATACCGACCGCCTTTTCTCCTAATGGAGATGGAGAAAATGATGTGTTATACGTTAGAGGATACATAAACGGAATGGTTTTTAATGTCTTTGACCGTTGGGGCAAAAAAGTTTTTGAAAGTACAAATCAAAGTCTTGGTTGGGATGGGTACATCAATAACAAACCGGCAATGGAAGGTGTATATTATTGGTATTTAGTTACTACAGTGAACGGGGAAAAGAAAACATTTAAAGGGGATGTAACTTTGATGAGATAAAAAGGTTTACAATGCTTGCGTGTCTCAAAACTGTACTAGACCAATACCAATGCGTATTTTGGCTTTTCATAACGAAATCACTTGCCGATTTAAGGTAATAAAAGGTTAAACAAAAAAGGGAGAATGTTAACATTCTCCCTTTTGATTTTTCAACTAAAAAATAAAACCTAAATTATAAATTAGCTAATTCTGATTTTACAACTTTTGAAATCAAAGAGCCATCGGCTTTTCCTTTTAATTTTCCCATACAAGCTCCCATAACTTTCCCCATATCCGAAGTTCCGGTTGCTCCTACCGAAGCTATAATTTCTTTAACTACAGCTTTAATCTCTTCTTCACTCATTTGTTCAGGTAGATAAACTTCAATTACTTTAGCTTGAAATTCTTCTTCTTCCGCTAAATCAGGGCGATTTTGTTCACGATATATTTTACCTGCGTCAACACGTTGTTTATACAATTTCTGAATGATTTTTGTCTCCGCGTCTGCTGAAACTTCACCATTACCACCTTCTTTGGTTGCCTCTAATAATAAAGCAGATTTTATAGCTCGTAAAGCTGCCAACTTTTGTTTTTCTTTCGCCAGCATTGCTTTTTTTATGTCTTGATTGATTTGTTCTGTTAAAGTCATTTGTGTATTATTTTAATTGTTTTTCTATCGAAATAAAAATACCATTTCAATGTTTAAATGATATAAATCCCAAAAACAAAAGCCGATTATAGGCATAATCGGCTTTTGTTAAAAGTTGGAATTTTTATGATTAAGCCTCTTTAAAAAGTTTAGCTAATTTTTTATCCATTTTCTTTTGTTCCTCTTCAGCCATAGCCGGATCTACTAAAATTCTTCCACTATGTTCGTCAATGATAATTTTCTTTCTTGCTGCAATATCTATTTCTCTTTGTGGTGGAATTTTGATGTATGAACCTCCGGAAGCACCACGCTCAACGGCAACAACCGCCAATCCGTTAACTGCTGAACGTCTGATTCTTTTATATGCTTTTAACAAACGAGGATCAACCTTAGCTTCCGCTTTTTTAGATTCTTCGATTAAAATAGCTTCTTCTTTTTCATTTTCAGCTGTAATTTCTTCCAATTCTTTCTTCTTTGCCTCGAGAGCTTCTTGAATTTGAACCAATTTCTCTTTATTTTCAGCTAATATTTCCTCTTTATGAGCTATTTTAGCTTTATACTCGTTGATTCTTTTTTCAGCCAATTGAATTTCTAACTCTTGGAACTCAATTTCTTTTGATAAGGCATCAAACTCCCTGTTGTTTCTTACGTTTTCTTGTTGAGTTTTATATTTATCTATCAACCCTTTGGCTAACTCAATGATGTTCTTTTTCTCTGTGATTTGAACGTTTAAGTCATGAATTTCGCTTTCTACCTTTTCAATTTTAGATTGAGCAGCTACAATATCATCTTCCAAATCCTGAACTTCTAAAGGAAGTTCTCCTCTTACTTCTCTTATTAAATCTATCTTCGTATCGATAACTTGAAGAGCTAAAAGTGCTCTCAATTTCTCTTCCGGTGTTGTGTTTTTCTTTTTTGCCATATTACAAAATTACAAATAGTGTATCGGATTTGTCTCCTTTTCTGTTAATTGAACCGCAAAAGTACTAAAATTTTCTTTTAAAAGCGAAGCTAAATGCTCAATTGTGAATTGTTCACTTTCAAAATGCCCTATATCTGCTATAATTATCTGATTTTCAGCATCAAAAAATTCGTGATATTTAAAATCTCCTGTAATAAAAATATCGGCTTGTTGTCTTTTGGCATCGGCAAGAAGAAAACTGCCCGCTCCTCCGCATAAAGCTACTTTTTTTATTTTTCTATTGGTTGCTGTTGTATGCCGAATACAAGCTGTTTTCATTTTTATTTTCAGGTATTTAAGAAACTCCAAAGCATCTGTTTCTTCTTTGAGTTCTCCAATAATACCGGCTCCAATTAAAGGTGTAGTATTCGTTAATTGTATCAAATCATAAGCTACTTCTTCATAAGGGTGTGCATCAAAAAGAGCTTTTAATATATTACCTTCTTTTTCTTTTGTGTATAGCACTTCTATTTTGTACTCTGGTTCGGTGTGGCGAGCTCCTTTTTCTCCTTTATAAGGGTTGGATTTTTCGCTTGGCAGATACGTTCCTCTTCCTTCTGTCGAATAACTGCACTCACTATATTCTCCGATAGTTCCGGCTCCTGCATCGAATAAGGCTTGGAGTACCGGTTCTTTTGCTTCGTACGGCACAAAAGTGATTAACTTCTTTAATAT
>JALTUD010000029.1 GCA_027047735.1 Flavobacteriales bacterium
AGGTAGTTTTAAATAAACCACCTTTTACTTTTTGATCTACTGTGCTTATTTTGGTTATTTTACCATTTGCAGCAGCTTTCTGAATCGAAATATCTGCATTCATTGGTCTGATAAAACCTAAAATAACTGTATATTTTGCTTCTCCTTTTTTAGCTCCTGCTCCTCCTGCGTTATCGGTAATAATTAATGGACCGGAAACACTACATGAAGCCATAGCTAATACTAGACCTCCTACGATTGAGATTTTTGTTATAATTTTCATAATATTCAATTTTTTATTCTCCTGTTACAATTACTTCCACTTTTTGGAAAAATAAATAGTTTGTAGTTTTAACATCTACAGTAGCTATTTTATTGATTTTTCCTTTTTTAGCTGCCTCTATAACTCCAAAATTATTATTCAAGACAAAAAGACCTACCGCAAGTTCGTCACCGGCAGAAGTACCAAGAATAACACCAGTTTGAGATTTACCTACTTTAGAACCAATTGGGTTATTTGTAGCTGTATAAGGTCTTGTTATTGAGCACGACGCCATTAATCCGATGGCAGATAATGCAATGATATATTTTTTCATAATTACTCTCCTGTTACTGTTAATGTATATTTAGGGAAAAGGAATACTTTTACTTTCATTTCAGCAATTCCTACCTTTGAAATTTTACCATTTTTCATTGCTGCACTATAAGAAGCGTCAGCATCTTTCATAAATGCACCGGCTTTTGCAACCCCTACTTTTGATCCTACGGCGTTGTTTGTAACCACAGCTGTGTGTGATATAGTACAAGAACCGAAAAACATTAGAGAGAGGCTAAATAAAGCAACCAATCTTGTTTTTTTCATAATGTTAATTGTTTTTGATTATTAATAATTTTCGACAAAAGTAACATTTATTCATTATAAAAAACATATAGCTCATTATTTATTTTAGTATTTTTCATACCCACAAAACAAAAAAGCCTTAAAACTTCCGTTTTAAGGCTTTTGCGGTCTGGACGAGACTCGAACTCGCGACCCCCTGCGTGACAGGCAGGTATTCTAACCAACTGAACTACCAGACCAAAATAAATTTAATTTCTAACTTCAGTTAGATACAGATTACTCTGCTTTATTCTGTATATATTACCGTAGTAATAAGTTCTTTGTTGTTTGCTATCGGATAGCGGGTGCAAATATATAAACTATTTTCAATTCAACAAAAAATAGTTTACTTTTTATTCATTTTTTTTGCCAACCCCTCCATTCCAAATATCAACACAAAACCAACCAAGCAAAATAATAACGCATAAAGTATCTGAGAATCAGCATTTTTATACAATTCCGGTATTCCTTGTTCGTTCAATGAAGAAAAAACAGGAACATCGTAATTTGATGGATTGACGTTCGTATCTAAATAAGGTACCCATTCACCGTGGCTGTTCAAGCGGTATTGTTCAATGTGCTTCCAAGGCCAAATTTTATTTAACGAACCAATCAAAAATCCGGAAAGTAAAGCAACTGTCAAATCGTGATGTTTAGCAAACATCCATTTTAAAGCACGACTGAATGCCAACAAACCTACTACACAACCGGTTATAAAAGTGAATAATTTTGCTATTTCTATATTTTTTACTGCGTGAAGTACGGTTTGATACGAACCTAATATCAATAATATAAAACTACCTGAAATACCCGGCAAAATCATCGCACAAATAGCAATCATTCCCGAAAAGAAAATATACGGTAACGAATCATTTTGAGCCATCGGCGGAAGCGTAGTAACGTAATAAGCTGCAAACGCCCCAATATTCAAACTGATTATTGTACTGAAATTCCATTCTTTTACCTGTCTTCCTACGTACAATATACTCGCAAAAACCAACCCGAAGAAAAAACTCCAAAGTAACACAGGTTCATTCTCCAACAAATAGGTAATTAACTTAGCCAATGAAGCAATACTTATAGCAATACCGATAAAAATAGAGGCTATAAAATTTCCATTTATCGCTTTCCATGCTTCTTTTATGCCTTTTTCTTTCAAAATACGAAGAGCATCTATGTTTACCGCACTAATCGTGGCAATTAACTCCTCATAAATACCTGTTATAAAAGCAATTGTTCCTCCTGAAACACCGGGAACAACATCCGCCGCCCCCATAGCCATTCCTTTTAAAACCAAAAGGATATAATCTTTCCGTTCTCTCATTTTATTCTTCAAAGTCATCGTTTTCCGAATTTACTTCATCCATTATATAATTTCCTTTCTCACAATAGTGAACCAATGTTTCATTAATTAATTGCATAGCCTGTTCGGTTTCTTGCTTCGGATACAATAAATGTACATTAGCTCCTGCATCCAACGTTATTGTAAGATTCAAATTGTGTTTTTTGCGATATGCCCACACCTCTTCAATAATCTTTAAGGTATTGGCTTTCATTAAAATAAAATAAGGATTAGAAGTCATCATCATAGCGTGCAAGGTCAGTGCTTCGGATTCTACAATTCGAGTAAATTCCTTCACCTTTCCTTCTATCAATGCTTTTTTCAATTCCGCTAAATGCTGACGGGCTTGCTCAAACCTGGCTTCAGCAAAAGGATGATTATACATTAACCCGTGCCCAACCGTACTGCTTACTTCTTTTTCACCTTTATCTACCAATAAAATTGTATCTTGAAAATCCTTAAAAACCTCATGTGCTTCATTAAAAGGAATGGCGACTAAATCAGAACTTCCTTCAAATTCTTCACTTCTCCCCCATTCTACAATCCCCGGATAAACGGAACGACAAGCACTCCCCGATCCCAAACGAGCTAAAAACGAAGCTTTTTGCTTAAAAAACTCATCGGTCATTGCTGGATTCAAATCTCTTTCCAAAGACATGATGCAAAGAGCCAACGCGCTAAATCCAGATGCCGAAGA
>JALTUD010000030.1 GCA_027047735.1 Flavobacteriales bacterium
TTAGGTTCTATTGCCCCTGCCAATCCGGGCAGATTGTCCATTGCTAATGTAATATCAGCAGGTTGAGCTGAAGAACCTACTAACTTTGAGATTTCATCAACATCGGTTGCAGAACCAATTTTTGCAAATAAATATTCCGCTTTCTTTTCTTTCACTACGTAAGGACGCATTAAATCTTTTACCCCTTCAAAATCAGGTACACCTTCATGCGTTGCACTTTTTAGACGTGTTACCGCTATAATTTCATTACTTACAAACTCAGGATCGGAAACACTTCCCGACTCGTGGTTAAAATTCCATTTTGCCAACGCCATGTTTTTACCAATCTCACCAATGTAAGGATTATCTATTCTAACATTTTCGGCAGTTTTGATTTCTTTACCCGCTTCTTCTGCCGCTTTATCAAAATCTTTCTTTGCTTTTGAATGGAAAGAATCTACTATATCAGCGTAAGCTGCTTCTTGCGTAGCTTTACTTGGTTTTACATCTGCATCAACTACGGCAATCATTTTATAGTTATTATCTCCCCTTTCCATATTTTCCATAATATGAAAACCAAAAGAAGTTTCTACAATGTCCAAAGCACCGACAGGTTTATCAAAACCGAAATCTTTAAATTCTTGTACAAAGTTTATATCCTTATCAAAAGTATACTTACCGTCTTTTCCCGGTTGATTTGACCCCGGATCTTCTGAATATTTATATACAAACTCATTAAATTTACTTCTATCAGCTTTTAACACGCGTAATAAACTATCCGCAAATGCTTTTTTCTTTTTATATCCGGCTTCATCCGCCTTATCAGCTTTTATCAAAATATGGCGAACCGTAGCTTCATTTTTGGTTACTTCATCTGTTATCTTAACCAAAATCAATTTATTTCCTTCAGCAATAGGACCTATCACATCACCTTTCTTAGCGTTCTGAATCAACTCATCTGTTTCAACAGAAAAACTACCACTACCCGGTTTGTAAGGCTCTTTAGGAAGTACGTCAATCACATTTATTGTAAACTGACCGTTATTTGACTTAGCTGCATCAATCGGTGTCGTAGCATTGTTCGCTACAAACATAGAATCATTTGTAGCTTTTTGAAACGATTTTTTCAAACGCTCCATATTCGCCATTGCTCGTTCTTTATCCTCTTGAGAAGGAACAATTTTAAACGTTACATAATCTATTGTTCTTGTTTCTGTTTCTTGCTTCCACTTTTCTTCGTTCTTATGCTCGTCATAATATTTTTTCAAATCCTCATCTGTTACCGTTACCACCGTATCGGGAATCGTACTAAACTCTTTAAAGGTGTAATAAATATTAGCTTTGGTATTTTTTGCGATATATTCCCTTCTCGCATCTTGTTCTGTTACGTAAATACCATACTTTGCCATTTTATTATACTTCTCTCGCAATCTCTCTTTACGGATAGGCTCTTCCACATTCATAAACAGCCAAGCCTTAGCACCTTTACCGGCTACTAACACTTTATCAATATACGGCTTAACCGAGTCTTTTCTAAACACACCATCATACGTAAACATATCTTTAATGATTTTAGACGGTTCATCACCATAAATCAAGACATCATTTAATTCTTTCTTCCCCACCTTCAACGGAACTTCTGCCAATTCTTTACCATACAGATAATCCAAAATCATTTGTCCCCAAACTTGGTTCTTGATTTGCTCGTTTTGTTGTTCATCCAACACCAACACTTGCCCTCTTTGAGCCGCTTGTTGACGGTACGTAGCAATGGTACTATCTACCTTATAGTTATAATGCCATTGAGAATCCATCATTGGATTATCATCAATACTACCTATAGGTTGCTCTCCGGTTCCGTACATAAAGTTCGCTATTCTATCAAAAGGAATGATAAATAACAACAATCCTAAACCTACAAATATCACCAAAAGAGTTGATTTTTCTCTAATTTTTCCTATTACTGCCATCTTAGTTATTAATTTTCAGACCGCGAATATACAATTGTAATTTGATTAATAAAAATTAAACCCGAATTTGTTTAAATTTTCAAAAAAAAGTTGTACCGACGGTTAGAAATAAAAGTTCATCATTTGGGCGTTCCCATTACAGCATAAAAAAGTGGTTTCGTTGCACTACACCACTTTTCAACGCCGTAATGGTCGGGCTATCACTACTCACTCTTTTGTGTTGAATAAGTGCAACAACACAAAAGGAGTTCAAACACGCCGTTCTATCCCTAACGCAGTTGAGATAAGTGTAAAGAAAATGGAATTTAGTATTCTTAGACGATGAATATTTTCTTTGCTTATGCTCAAAACAACAAACTTTAAGAATTTTTGAATCTTTCTTTTTTCCAATACTGTTGTTGTAAAATTTTGTAGTAACTCGTTACAACAAAAATTTTACGCCTAAGTCTTGAAAAAAATAAATTCTTCAAATTCTCCATAAAGTTTATTGCATTGAGCATAGCACAGCTATGGAAATAAAATATGAAGAAGTATAAGGATACTAAAAACATTTTATTGCACTCAGATTAACTGTGTTAGGGATACAAATCCCTAACGCGGGACAGGTGAGTGCAAAGAAAACGGAGTTTAGTTTTCTTAGACGATGAAAAATTCTTTGCATAACTAAACTATAAAAATACATTCATCTCCTAAGAATACAAAACCTTATTATCTTTACAACAATCTCAACTGCGTTAGGGATTGTATCCCTAACACGAGCAAAATAAACGGTATAAAGCGTTTATTGATTCCTTATACTTCTTCATTAAAATTTTCCATAGCGGGTGCTATGCAAAATTTTTATTCATCGTATAAGAAACCAAAAATTCACTTTCTATCCGCCAATTTTACTCGCGTTAGGGATAGAAGCGGCATCCTTTTGCCCTCCCTCCTT
>JALTUD010000031.1 GCA_027047735.1 Flavobacteriales bacterium
TTAGAAAAGCTACCGGGACGGTAAATCACCATGGAAAAGAAATTCCAATAAAATATGGCGGAATTTTTAGAATGAATGAGACCTCATCTTTTAAAACCTTGTTCCCTCAAGCAATGGGAGATGTAGTTGGTACGCATATCGGCAGTCAAATGTATGAGGGGTTAGTGAAGTTAGATCCTGCAACATTGGAAATTCTGCCTTGTATAGCACAAAGTTTCACTCCTAATGAAGATGCCACAGTTTGGACGTTTAAATTGAATGATAATGTCTATTTTCATGACGACCCTTGTTTTGAAGGAGGAAAAGGACGTAGAGTTACGGCACAAGACATTAAATATTGCTTTGATAGATTGGCAACCGCTTATCCGATGAATAATACGTTTTATGTTATTCAAAATAAAATTAAGGGAGTAAATGAACACTACGAGAAAACATCAAAGGGTGAAACAGTAGAAGGCGGAGTAGAAGGTGTTAAAGTTATTGATGAAAACACGATTGAATTTACCTTGTACGAATCGCTCTCATTTTTTCCGAAAATACTGGTACATAACGCTTGTTGGATATTCCCGAAGGAGGCTTATGAAATGTATGGTGAAGAGATGCGTTCTCACGTGGTTGGTACCGGGGCGTTTATTGTAGATGCGATAAAAGAAGGAAGTCAAGTACGAATGAGACGAAATGAAAATTATTGGCGTAAAGATGAGTTCGGAAACCAACTACCTTATCTGGATTTAGTAAAAGTTACCTTTACAAGAGATAAAAAATCAGAATTAGCGAACTTTAGAAAGGACAATCTTGAAATGATTGCTACGCTTCCGGTGGATGAAATGGAAACTGTTTTAGTTGGGCTTGAAGATGCAATGAAAGGAAAAAATTCAGCTTTTGAATACCAACAAGCCGATGCCTTGAATGTGCAGATGTACGATTTTTTACATACAGGAAAAATATTTAAAGATATTCGAGTAAGAAAAGCATTTTGCTATGCTATCGATAGAAAAAGTTTAGTTGATTTTACATTAAGAGGAGACGGAACACCGGCAGAACACGGAATTGTTCCGAATTATTCTAACTATGATAACACCAAAATTAAAGGCTATTCCTATGAGCCCGAAACAGCAAGAGCTTTATTAGCAGAAGCCGGGTATCCTAACGGTGAAGGATTTCCAAAAGTTTCGTTAACCTTAAACGATGGAGGAGGAAGAAATACAAGAATTGCCGAAGCAATATACAATATGATAAAGCAAAATTTGGGAATACATTTGGATATAGATGTTGTACCCTTTACTACTATGTTAGAAAAACAAAGTTTAGGTGAGTTAGAGTTTACAAGAAGAGGTTGGACTGCTGATTATCCTGATGCATCCACTTTCTTAGAAATTTATTACGGGAAAACAGTTCCGGAAGATCCACATGCACCATCAATGGTAAATACTTCCAGGTATAAAAATCCTGTTTTTGATTCTATCTTTGAATTGGCAATGAAAACACCGGACGAAAAGACGCGTACTAAATTGTATCAAGAATGTGATCAGATATTAATCGATGATGCAGCTACTTTACCTTTATTTTATGCAGACAATGTTCGTTTGGTAAAGTCTTATGTAATCGGTTTTCCAATCAATGCTATGGATTATAGAGATTTGTCGCAAGTATTCTTAAACAAGTAAAAATAATTTCCAATATCAAAACAATGAAATTTAACATTTTAACTTCAGTTGCTGTAACAGTGGCGTTGGCAACAGCTTGCGTTCCTGCCCGAAAATTTGAAGAAGTTCAGAAAAAAGAACAAAGCTGTAACGAAGAGCTTTCAAAAGTAAAAGAACAGAATTTGGCTTACGAAACAAAAAATGCAGAGCTAAAATCAAAAATTGATGTAATGAATGAAAACATCAGTCGTTTAAAAGCTGATACCACTCTTTTGGGCAAATCATTGCGAATGAAAGAAAAGCAATACGATAAAATTAATGCTCTAAATGCCTTAATTCAAAAGCAATTAGAAGATTTGCAGAGAGGTAGTACAATTGAGAACCAACGTTTGATGAACGATTTGAATGCTACCCGTTTAGAACTTCAAAGAAAAGAAGACGCTCTAAACAAAATGGAAAGAGATTTAAAACTGTTGGAAGCCGAACTAAATAAAAAAGAAGCACGTTTAAATCAAGTTTCTGCCGATTTAGAAAAAAGAGAACAACGCGTAAAAGAGTTGGAACAAATGATAGCAAGTAAAGACTCTGCCGTAAATGCACTAAGAGGAAAAGTAGCCGAGGCTTTGTTAGGTTTTAAAGACAAAGGCTTGACCGTAGTAGAAAAAAACGGTCGCGTTTATGTAAGTATGCAAGCTAAATTACTCTTTCCTTCAGGAAGCACACGTTTGAACGAAGAAGGTAAAAAAGCCCTTATAGAATTGGCTAAAGTATTACAAACACAAGATAATTTAGATATATTGGTAGAGGGACATACCGACACCGATAAACTAAAATCATCTACCCATCCAAAGGATAATTGGGAGTTAAGCGTGCTAAGAGCGACAAGCGTAGTAGAATTGATGTTGGCAAATTCCAATCTTGACCCCAAACGAATTACAGCGGCAGGAAGAGGAGAGTACTTACCGGTAGATCCTAATGACAAAGCAAAAAACAGAAGAATAGAAGTGATTTTAATTCCAAATTTAGACGAATTGTTTAAACTGATTTCTAACGATTAAAAAGATTAGGGCGTTCCCCTCATTTGCAAAAACAATATATCGCTCTAGCGAAACATTGTTTTTGCAAATAAGGGTCGGGCTATCACTACTCACTCTTTTGTGTTGCATAAGTGCAACAACACAAAAGGAGTTCAAACATACCGTTCTATCCCTAACGCGTGACAGGTGAGTACAAAGA
>JALTUD010000032.1 GCA_027047735.1 Flavobacteriales bacterium
AGCGAGGACATAATATGTTTGTAATCGACCATGTTCAGTGTAACCTTGTTGTTAAGAACGGAAGAACTGAAATATACCAAGAGGATTTCAAGATAAAAAATATAGACCTTGTCATTCCACGAATAGGAGCAAACGTAACCGAAATTGGTTTGTCTGTTATTCGACACTTTGAGTCCATGAAAGTTCCAGTTTTATTGTCGTCAAAAGCACTTTCCGATTCAAGAGATAAAGTAAAGAGTTTGCAATTGTTTGCACAAAATAAAATTCCCACTCCAAACAGTGTTGTCGTAGGAAAAACAGTACAAATCAAACTATTGCAACAAGTATTGGGAAAGCCACCATGGATACTGAAAATCCCCGAAGGAACACAAGGAATAGGAGTTGTATTATCTGAAACTTCTCGGTCAGCAGAATCCACCATTGAAGCTTTTGTAAAACTAGGGAGTAGAGTCATAGTACAAGAGTATATAGAAGAAAGCAAAGCCTCTGACATCAGAGTTTTTGTTGTTAATAATCAAATAGTAGGAGCAATGAAACGTACCGCAGAACAAGGTTTTCGCTCAAATTTACATAGAGGAGCAACAGGCGTTGAGATTGCATTGACAGACCAAGAAAAAGAAGTCGCTTTAAAAGCCGTAAAAACGATGGGGTTAAACGTAGCAGGTGTAGATTTGTTGCAGAGCAGAAAAGGAGCCTTAGTAATGGAAGTAAACTCATCTCCGGGGTTGGAAGGAATTGAACAAAATACCTCTGTAAACGTTGCAAAAGAAATTATTCTATCAGCAGAAAAATATTACGAACGGTTTAAAATCACAAAGAGTTAGTTTATGCCTGTAATACAAGATATGATGGAGAGAACGATTAATCTACCTGAATACCCGCAACGAATTATATCTCTCGTTCCCTCGCAAACCGAATTGCTTTATGATTTAGGTGTTGGAGAAAGGGTAGTAGGCATAACAAAATTCTGTATAAAACCGCAACATTGGTATAACTCAAAACCAAGAATTGGAGGAACAAAAAATGTTAATCACGAAAAAGTAAACGAATTACATCCCGATTTAATTATAGCTAACAAAGAAGAAAACACAAAAGAAGATATAGAAAAACTCAGCGAAAAGTATCCGGTTTGGGTAAGCGACATCAATAATTATAAAGAAGCGTTAATTTCCATTCAATCCATTGCCAATATTTGCGGTTGTAGTAAAAAAGGTGAGGAATTGGTAAAAGAAATAGAAAAAAGGCGAAAGAAATACAAACGTTTACACGTTCAAACAAAGCAACAAAAGGTGCTGTACTTAATTTGGCGAAATCCGTGGATGACGGTAGGTACACAAACCTATATACACTCTATCCTAACAGAATTAGGTTATAAAAACGTGGTAGGAGCCGGTCGATATCCGGTTTTGACAGATGAGGAACTAAAAAAACTTTCGCCCGATGTTGTTTTCTTATCTAGTGAACCTTATCCGTTCAAAGAAAAACACATAGCGGAAATACAAAATCTGTTACCCGAGAGTAACATAAAATTAGTAGATGGCGAACTATACAGTTGGTACGGCTCAAGGTTATTGCATACGTTTGTTTCGTTGTAATTTTCATCGTCTAAGAAAACTAAAAATTCACTTTCTATCCGCCAATTTCACCCGCGTTAGGGATTGGTATCCCTAACATGAATAAAATAGAAAGCATAAAGTGTTTTTATTTTCCTTAGTCTTCTTCAAAATTATTTTCCATAGCTGGGGCTATGCAAAAGAATTTTTCATCGTCTAAGAAAACTAAAATTCACTTTCTTGCTTCCAATTTTATCCACGTTAGGGATAGAACGGCGTGTTTGAACTCCTTTTGTGTTGTTGCATATATGCAACCCAAAAGATATAACGGATAGCCCGACCCTTTTTAACGAAAACAACGTTTAGCGATAGCGGTATGTTGTTTTCGTTAAAAAGGGGAACGCCCTAATCATTATTCTTATTGCATAACATCAAGTCTGTATTACGCCTACATTGTATTGTTTTTCTATGGGTGAATGATTGGCAGCTTCAATTCCCATGGAAATCCATTTTCGTGTATCCAGCGGATCGATGATATTGTCCAACCAAAGTCTGGCAGCAGCATAAAGCGGTTCGGTCTGTTTGTCGTATTTAGATTTTACTTCGTTGTAGAGTTTTTCTTCTTCTTCTTTGGTGATTTCTTCTCCCTTTGCTTTCCGACTTGCCACTTCTATCTGCAACAATACTTTTGCGGCTTGAGCTCCTCCCATAACGGCAAGTTGAGCAGTTGGCCAACCCACAATAAGACGTGGGTCGTAGGCTTTTCCGCACATGGCATAATTTCCCGCTCCGTAGGAGTTGCCCAAGATAACGGTGAATTTAGGGACAACGGAATTTGCCATAGCACTCACAAGTTTAGCCCCGTCCTTAATGATTCCGCCGTGTTCAGAACGTGAACCGACCATAAATCCGCTAACATCTTGTAAGAAGACCAAAGGAATGTTTTTCTGATTACAATTCATGATAAAGCGTGCTGCTTTGTCGGCACTGTCGCTGTAAATCACACCGCCGAATTGAATTTCTCCTTTTTTACTTTTGATAATTTCGCGATTATTGGCTACGATTCCTACTGCCCAACCGTCAATACGCGCATAACCGCAAGTAATTGTTTTGCCGTATCCGGCTTTGTATTCCGTGAATTTTGAGTCATCCACCAAACGTTCTATAATGGAAAGCGTTTGGTAAGGTATGTTTCTGTTCGAAGGAAACAATCCGTAAATTTCTTCTTCATTTTCTTTGGGTTTCTTTGGTTTTTTGCGGTCAAAACCGGCTTTCTCTTTCTCTCCCAGCTTGTCTATAATATCGCGAATGGTAGTCAAACAATCC
>JALTUD010000033.1 GCA_027047735.1 Flavobacteriales bacterium
GTTTAATTTTGTTTTTTTGACGTAAATCCATATCCTCTGTACGTTCCTTTTTCTATCAAAACATAAGAAAGTTCTTCTTCTTCTCTTCCCTGACCGATTAGAATGTAAGAATCAGAATCTTTATCATAATTAGCCAAAAATTTTTCAATATTTTTTATATGTTGTTTTTCCTTCACTTGATTTAACTCGAACTCCGGCATCCCACACAATCGGGGTTTTAGTTCGTACGTTTCAATTTGTTTTAACAGCCAGTTTCTTGCACCGGAAAGCGAAGGAAAGGTTTTTAAAGGTTTAACTCTTGTCCCGATTTTAGTTATACCTAGCTGTTTTATTCCTTTTTGATTTTCGTAAACAAAAACTCCAAATTTATTCACTCTACTTTTTTGAGAACGATTATAAATGGGCCACAATCTTTTTATTTCGGCGTCTTCGAGTAGTGAAGCTATCATTTCCGTACCCGTCAAAACGGTATCCACGTGATGTATTTCTCGGTAAAAACACATTTTTTGCGGTGTTGCTTTTCCCGTAAAGTGAGAAGCTACTCTTTTTTTTATGTTCTTTGCTTTTCCGACATATATCACTTCCCGTTTATCATTCAAAAAATAATAAACACCGGACTCGTTTGGCAATTTATTAAATACTCTTTCTGGTAAATGAGCCGGAAGATTGGGTTGCTTTTTGACTTTTTTCAGCGTATCCAAAATATCTTTTTCACCTTTTTGAATCAATAAATGAAATAATTCTGCAGTCGCCATGGTGTCGGACATCGCTCGATGCTTATCGGTATGTTTTATACCTAATTCTCTCGTTAATTTCCCTAGACTGTATGACTTTAAACCCGGTAATATTTTTCTGGAAAGGCGGACGGTACAAAGTCGTTCCTGTCCAATTGGAATATTGCATTTTTCCAGCTCGTATTTTACAAATTTATAATCAAAATTTACATTATGGGCGACAAAAACTCTGCCTACCAACATTGCATAAATTTCCATAGCTACTTCTTCAAACAAAGGAGCTGTTTTAACCATTTCATTGGTAATACCTGTTAAATTTTCTACAAAAGGAGGAATTTTAGCTTGTGGGTTAATCAATGTTTCATAGGTACTCATAATTCTTTCCCCATCGGTAACTACAATTGCTATTTCAGTAATTCCCCCGTCTGGAGAGAAATGCCCGGTTGTTTCTATATCTACTATTGCGTATTCCTTTTTCATTGTTTTGGAGTCTCTTTTTTATTCACCTCAACTTCGTAAATGATAGGTGTATAAGGTGGAATTACACCACTTTTTGACCCTTCACTGCCGAACCCTCTATAAGAGGGAACAAGAATTTTGGCTTTATCACCCGAATGCAATTTTAATAACACATCTTGAAGTCCTTCTACCATTTGTTGCTCACGTCCCAATTGAAATTCATCGGGGTAGCCGTTTTTATAGGTATCGTAAAAAACAGTACCATTTAAAAAGGAAGCAGTATAGTTCATCTCAATAACCTCGTTATATCGAAAAATAGAATCTTCATCACCTCTCTCTAAAACTACCCAATAGACACCTTCAATCTCATTAATGGAATCGTATGTTGTTTTCCACCGTTTCAATTCTTCGTTTATAGCTTCCAACTCTTTTAGTTCCAACTCATCCTGTTCGTTTTGTTGTTCTGATTTATATTCTTCTTCCGTAAGAATATCTACCAAACGGAGTGTTATTATCATTTCTTTTTCGTTTTTAAGAAAATCGGGGATTGTATTTAAGTTTAAATAATCCGAATAGAAGAAATCAGGACTGATGTAGAATGAAACGCTGTCTCCTTTCTTTAATTTTGAAAAAGCTTCTTCTATACCTCCTAAATGTTTTTGTTTTCCCAAGTGGAGTACAACGATACCATCGGGAGAATAATTTCTAGAATCATAGAACACGGAATCGGATGTCGGTGCTTTCCACTGCATACGGACTTTTAAGTACTCTCCTTTTTTAGGTGTTTCTTCTTCGGTACTTACATCATGATATTTGTATTTTAACCCATGTTGAGTTGTATAATACTCAGGCACATCTCTATTACAAGAGCTTATTATAATTAGTAATATAAACGGAAAATTAAATTTCATTTTTTAGGTTGTATTAATTTAACCAATTCTATTTCATATAAAACCGGTGAAAGTGGTGGTATTTTTTCTAAGTCCCCCACTAAACCATGGGCTAAATAGTGCGGTAAAACAATATAAGCTTTTTCGCCCTCTCTCATATAAGTTAGTGCTTCGTGTAATCCTGACTCTACATTATCCATTTCTATTAAAACAGGTTCTGTTTCTCCTTGTTCGGATTGATAACATAGTGTTGTGTCGGCGTCTAATAGACGAATTTTAAATTTTATATCGGCAATTTCACCCGGTTTAGCAAGTTTGCCTTGTTTGTTTTCTTTATAGATGTAATAATGTATACCTGTTGGTGTTTTTATTGCTTTCCATCCTCTACGTTCGACAAATCGTTTGATTAAGAAGGCTTCATCTGACGTCCAAAACCTACTTATGGATATGGACTGTTCATTGGTTATTGTCTTTTTTGTTCCTAACTCTTCAGGTGTAGGAATATCATTTGATTCGGTACAAGACGATAACATCAACAATAAAAATAAATAAATTATTTGAACCATAACTCTTTATTAGGCATCCTTTTTTTGAGGCTATCAAATAACTGACAATAACTTCAATTATCAAAGATAATAAGAAGTATTGATTTAACCTGACTTATTCTCGAATTTCCTACATCGTTGCGTTAGGGATTGTATCCCTAACACGGGACATCTGAGCACAATAAAACGGTTTTATTTTCCTTATACTTCTTCAAAATTATTTTCCATAGCTGGGGCTATGCA
>JALTUD010000034.1 GCA_027047735.1 Flavobacteriales bacterium
GGTTTAGCTGATAGGATTTTTGGTCGTCTTTGTTAAAACCTAAATCGGTTCTTGCTCCCATTTTTAATTTACGTTCTTTGGATAGTGGTTTTTCGTAATCGAGATTAAAACGCAGAAGATTGGAAGGACCGACTTCTGTTGTTAATCGCCCTCCGGCCAATCCGGAATTGTAATTTTCGGTAAGTGCTTCTTCATTACCGTTATACCCATTATACATAACGGAAAAATTCACAAAGTGTTTTTTGTCTTTATGAAATAAGTGCCGGTAATCACCACTGATTGTTCCGCCTAAGAAAGTTCGTAAAGTATGTTCTCTATTTTCATAATCCGTTAAAAAGAGATTGTTTTGATATTCGTTGAAATTATAATTTGCCGCCGCATTGTATTGTCTTTGATTGACGTTTACTCCAATCAAAAAAGAGTTGCTCTCATTGGGTTGATATTCTAAAGCTGCATTTACTCCGTAATTGGTTCTAAAAAAACGATGTAATCCTTCCGATTGAACCGAAGATAGATTCTCCCCGCTTGTAATTTTCCGTTCTTGTGTTATGGTTCGGTAACGATTCACATTTTTGTAATTTCCGCCAATATTGAACTTGATTTTCTTTTTATTTACGCTGACCAAAAAATCTGCTCCGTAATTGTTAAAACTACCTCCGGTAACATTAACTAAAGTACTAATTCCTTCCAGTTTATTGTGCTTTAGTATGATATTGATGATACCTCCGGTACCTTCAGCGTTATATTTAGCCGATGGATTAGTAATGATTTCTACATCTTTTATATTATTTGCCGAAATTAATTGCAAGGCTTCTGAGGGAGGTAGAGTCGTAGGTCTTCCATCTATTAATAAGGTAAAATTAGTTGCCCCTCGTAAACTTACATTTCCATCCATATCTACACGAATGGAGGGTATGTTTTCCAACACCTCAACCGCAGTAGCTGAAGCGACTGTATTCATTCCTTCTACATTGACTACTTTTTTATCAATTTGATAAGTAGTTGTAGGTTTTTCGGCTACGATGTCTATTTCTTGTAAGAGTTGTTCGTCGGGGTCGAGCAGTAATTCTCCAATATTGATTTGTTTTTGGTTACGTGTAACTAAAATCCCGTCTCTGACTTTATTTTTATAGCCGATAAAAGAAGCTTTTAAGTAATAACTTCCGAAAGGTATATCCTTTATGGTAAAATCCCCGTCCTGCCCTGTAATACCACCTGTTATCAAAGATGAATCGGCAGAATTATACAGTGCAACGGTTACATATTCCATCGGTTGCCGGGTAGTTGATTCTAACACTACTCCTGTCAGTTCTCCTTGAGCAAATAAGACAGACGAACTGCACACAAATAAAATGATAAAAAAGAATTTTGTTACATTCATAATACGGTTAATTTTGCTAAATAATTAAAGCCTGAATCTTCGGATAATACTTCAAGTTGCATTTGATTTTTCTTTGCAATTTCAGAAAATCGTGTAGCATCAATATATAACCACTTGAACCAATCAGAGCTTTCATCCTTGTAAATCATTTTATATTCCAATTCTCCAATGTAATCATCTTCTTCATAGTCGTATCCTTGTTCTTCCTCTTCTATCAATTTAGTCAAATCAGTAGAATCCGTTAAAAACTGACCATTAGGGGCTAATAAAGTCTTAATCTTACTGATAAAACGTGGCAACCCTTGTAAATCTCCTGCAATACCGACACCATTCATTAAAGCCAATATCGTATCATATTTCACTAATTCATTAAGCGTAAAAAAGTCTTGCTCTCTTATATTTTTAACACCTAAAATTTTCATTGTTTCTACAGCACCTTTGGAAACATCAATCGAAAAAACATCTAATCCGTTTTGTTCCAACCAAAGAGAATGGCAACCTGCCCCTGCACCAATCACGAGCACCTTCCCTTTAGTTTCTTTCAGAGCAATCTGTTCGGATTTTGGCATTTCGTCAAAGGTTCTAAACAAATAAGAAACCGGAATAATATCTTCTTCCGTTACATTACAAAGTACGGTTATCTCATCCTCTCTGTCCGGTTCTTTATACAAATAATCCAGAGTAGCTTTTCCTATTGGGTCGTTTTTACTCATCGCCTATCAACAAAAAACTCGAAGCTGTAAAGCATCGAGTTTTTATTTAAAATTCATTTTTAATACTTAAAAATCAATTAATCCTCAGGAATAACGACAAAGTTAAATTCTACATCCAACATATCCTCAAACTCTTCTCCGGCATCCAACATATCTTCGTCCATCTCATCGTAGAACCAATTGATATTCAATGTTACATTAGCAGCCTCAGCGATTTCACCTAATTTCAAGATAATATCCATTATATATTTCGCCGACGATGAGTTAAAGTATTCTAATTTAAAGTTGGCGTTCAACGTAACATCTCCGGCACTTTTCAAATACTCACCATATTCATCCAACCAATCCATAATCGGTTTAAAGAACTTCTGAACATCCTCCGGTCTTGAATCTCCTTCAAACTCAATTTCATGTTTGGTATGATCCAATATAACTTTAGGTGTATTATCCGTTAATTCTAATTTTAATACTTCCATTTTTTTTCTTTTAATTATGCTAAAATATCTACTCTAAGGGTAAAAAAATACTTATCTTTAGTATGTTTATCAAATTTATAAATCAGTTGACTTCCCGACTTCATTGCCATATCAATCAACCCCAATCCTGCTCCACCTTTTTCCGAAATGGTTGCATCCCGTATCATTTCTCTGTATCTAGCCTTTAAGGCATTTTGATCCATTTTATTTACCTCCTCTATCCTCTTCTTAATAGGCTCAACATCTTCAGCAACAATCACATTACCCACAACCACAGAAAAACCTGTTTCATTTTG
>JALTUD010000035.1 GCA_027047735.1 Flavobacteriales bacterium
ACACATGGCAGAAAAGCTAAAAGTATTTTCAAATATGGATTATCTTATGTGGCTAATATCTTGTTAAACTCTCAAAGCCAGGATGATATAGGTATCTTTAAATTTTTGTCATGTACTTAGTAAATTGATACAAAAAGAAAAGAAAGGATTAGACCAAGAATATTACATAAAAAGCTCACGCTAAAGCCATACATATTTGCAATTCGCTAAAGCCACTACACAAGCCAAAATGGCAAAAGAGTATGTCTTATACCACTACTACAAACAGGACGACTAAAATCAACGAAAGCCTAATAAAGTATAAAAACAATAGCGGTTATTGTGCTAAATTTAAAGTTCGTATATTTGAAAGAAGTTTAGTGATAGATTGAAAAGTCAGTGCTTTGAAATCCGCTACTATTCTTAATACAAACCGTTACCTGCAATAAGACAAAATGGTATCTTTCAAATTTAGTTGCTTTTTTAAGAATCAATCTTTTTGTGAAAATTGACTTGCAAAACTGGTTAGATGAACCTTTTTTAGTTAAAGAAAAACCTCCTGATATTGAAGTACAGGGGGGCTTTTTTAAAATTGATGATTTCATAACTGTTTTTACAGTAAAATCTATACTTTTGTTTGGTCTTGAAATTTATTTAGAACGGGATTGATAATGAATAGAAAAACTAAATTGATTATAAGTATAGTCTTGGATTTTATAGGTTATTTATCTTATGCTTTGCCGGGAATAGGAGAGGCTTTTGATATGGTTTGGGCTCCTGTTTCGGCTGTAATTTTGTATGTGATGTATAAAGGGAAAAAGGGAATGATTGGTGGTTTGATAGAAGGTGTTGAAGAGTTTTTGCCGTTTACGGATTTTGTACCTACCTTTACGCTGATGTGGGTGTACACTTATTATTTTGAGAAAAAGAATAAGCGGATAAACTAAAATTTCCGAAATGAAATACGAAGATATACTTAAAGATTTAAAGCAGAAGAGATATAAACCCGTCTATTTTTTGCAAGGAGATGAACCTTATTTTATTGATAAGATAACAGATTATATTGCGAATAATGTGCTAGATGAGTCGGAACGGGATTTTAATCAAACGGTGCTTTATGGTCGAGATACATCGATAACGGATATTATCAATACAGCGAAACGCTTTCCGATGATGAGTGAATATCAAGTTGTGATTGTGAAAGAAGCTCAAGCATTGTCTAGGAATATAGAATCGTTGGGAGATTATTTAAAGCAAGTTGTTCCTACCACAATTTTAGTTATAGATTACAAGTATAAAAAACTTGATGGTAGAAAAGCCTTGGCAAAAGCCTTAAAAAAAGAAGGATACTTATTTACGTCCGATAAGATAAAAGACTATAAATTACCTGATTGGATTATTGCTTATTGTAAATCTCAACAGTTGGAGATTACGCCAAAAACAGCTATGAAGTTAGGGGAGTATTTGGGAAATGATTTGAATAAAATTGTTAATACCATCGAAAAATTAAAGGTGGTAATGAGTGGCGAAACGGAAATTACCGATACGTTGATTGAAAAAAATGTCGGAATTTCTAAAGAGTACAATACCTTTGAGTTGAATAATGCGTTGGGTAATAAAGATGTGTATAAGGCAAATTTAATTGCCAATCATTTTGGGCAGAATCCTAAGAATTATCCACTAGTGGTTACGTTGGGAGTTATTTACGGATATTTTACAAAACTGATTAAATATCATCAATATGCGGGTAAGATGTCCGATAGGGATTTGGCTCAGAAAATAGGAGTTCATCCATTTATTTTAAAAGAGTATCAAAAAGCAGCTCGCAATTATACGATGAACAAAATAGCCCGAATATTTGGTTATCTTCGTCAGTATGATTTAGCTAGTAAAGGAGTAGGCAATGTATCGACTACGGACGGAGAGTTATTGAAAGAATTAATTTATAAAATTTTGCATTGATGAAGAATACTTTAATAGGCTTTGCTTTGGTATTGGCGTTGGGAATTGTGGCAGTTTATTTTATCACGGAAGAAGAGGAAAATCGAAGAAAGTTACCCGTTTTAAGTCCCAATGAGGTAAATCCCGCTTTAGTTGATTCTTCGTTGCAAAATAAAGGTTCGGAACATTACATTTCGGGTTTCAATTTAATAAATCAAGATGGTAAGAAAGTCGATGAATCTATTATCAAAGATAAGATTGTTGTTGCTGACTTTTTCTTTACCTCTTGTCCTTCGGTTTGTCCTAAAATGGGTAGGCAGATGAAAAGAGTTTACGACCATTTTAAAGGAAACGAGAAAGTGATTCTATTATCACATACCGTTTGGCCGGAAAGAGATTCCGTTCCGGTATTAAAAGATTATTCTTTGCAATATGATGCCGATCCTGAACAATGGTTATTTCTTACAGGGAATAAACCGCATCTTTATGATTTAGCACGGAAGAGTTATTTAGTAGCTCCGAGTTTAAAAGATACGAATTTCACTCACGGTAGTGAGAATGATTTTATTCATACCGAAAACTTTGTTTTGGTGGACAATCAAAAGAGAATAAGAGGCTATTATGACGGTACGGACTCAACCGAAGTGAACGAATTAATATTGGACATAGAAGAGTTATTATCAAGAATTTCAGAATAAAGCAGATGAAAGTATATAGATTTGAGGGTTTATTGCAAGGGAAACAATGGATAGAACCCGCTTATGTAACGGTTTCAAAAAGCGGAAAAGTAAAATCCATAGAAAATTCATACTCCGGAAATATACCGGTTTATAACCTTCAAGGCTATGCTTTGCCCGGTTTTCAAAATGCACATTCTCATGCTTTTCAATATGCTATGGCAGGTTTGGCGGAACGGCACAAAACAAATGGAA
>JALTUD010000036.1 GCA_027047735.1 Flavobacteriales bacterium
CCTAATCTGTTTGCTCCGTGGTCTGAGAAATTAGCCTCACCAATTGCATAACATCCCGGAATGGTTGTCATTAAATTATAATCTACCCAAAGACCTCCCATTGTATAGTGAACAGCAGGATAAATCATCATAGGAGTTTTATAAGGATTCTGATCTACGATTTTTTCATACATCTGAAATAAATTCCCATACTTCGCTTCTATTACCTCTTCTCCTAATTTCGTGATTTGCTCTTTAGTAGGATTATGTATTCCTAAAATATGAGCTTTTTCTTTACCATATCGTTCAATTGCGGATTTAAAATCCAAATATACAGCTTCTCCTGTTGCATTCACACCATAACCCGCATCACATCTTTCTTTTGCTGCTCTCGAAGCCACATCACGAGGCACTAAGTTTCCAAAGGCAGGATATCTTCTTTCCAAATAGTAATCTCTATCTTCTTCTTTAATTTGTGTAGGTTTTAATTTACCTGCTCTAATTGCCTCAACATCTTTTTTATGTTTAGGCACCCAAATTCGCCCATCATTTCTTAAGGACTCAGACATCAAGGTCAATTTAGACTGGTGTTCTCCACTTCTAGGAATACACGTCGGGTGAATTTGTGTAAAACAAGGATTTGCAAAGAAAGCACCTTTTTTGTGTGTTTTCCATGCAGCCGAAGCATTTGACCCCATAGCATTGGTTGACAAATAGAAAACATTTCCATAACCACCACTTGCTATCACAACAGCATGAGCTGAATGTCTTTCAATTTTTCCTGTTATCAAATCTCGAGCAATAATACCTCTTGCTTTACCATCAACAATCACCAAATCCAGCATTTCATGACGATTGTACATGGTAATCTTACCTTTAGCAATTTGTCGATTCATCGCCGCGTACGCCCCTAACAATAACTGTTGTCCCGTTTGACCTTTGGCATAAAATGTTCGGGAAACCAGTACGCCTCCAAACGAACGGTTATCTAATAAGCCACCATAATCTCTTGCAAAAGGAACTCCTTGAGCTACACATTGGTCAATGATATTTCCTGAAACTTCTGCTAAACGATAAACATTTGCTTCTCTTGAACGATAATCACCACCTTTTACCGTATCGTAAAACAAGCGATAATTTGAATCGCCATCATTTTGGTAGTTTTTCGCGGCATTGATACCTCCCTGAGCGGCAATAGAGTGAGCTCTACGTGGAGAATCTTGATAAGCAAAAGATTTTACATTATACCCCAATTCAGCCAAAGACGCTGCAGCTGAACCTCCTGCCAATCCGGTCCCTACTACAATCACATCAATTAAACGTTTATTAGCAGGATTGACTAAGTTTATATTATTTTTATGGTTTGTCCACTTGTCCTTTAACGGACCTTCCGGAACTTTAGAATCTAAAACTGACATATCTATGTATTAATTAATGAGATTGTGTAAAAAAATGATAAAAAGCAATAAAGATAAATCCAAGCGGAACGACAACCGCATAAATATCACCTAATTTCTTTAATAACGGGGTATATTTGTTGTGATTAAACCCTACAGATTGAAAAGCTGATTGAAAACCATGCATCAAATGCAGTGACAAAAATATAAACGCTAACGTATATACTATTAAATGTTTCAACTCTCCCATTTCATGATGAAGTTCCGCCCAATATCTTGATGGGTCTTCCGGCAAACCTTCTATATATTTATAATCCATTTCGTGTGCCCAAAAATCTGACATATGACCTATTAAAAATAATAAAATCATTATTCCGGTAATAATCATATTCCTTGAAACCCATGATGAATTTGCATTAGCATTATTTACCGTATATTTAATTTCTCTTGACTTTCTGTTTTTTGCTTCCAACACCATCCCCATAACCAAGTGAAAAATAATACCGGCTATCAATATGGGTTGCATAATAAACTGAATAAACACGTTGTATCCCATAAAGTGAGATACCTCATTAAACAAGTCAGGACTGGTTACCGATAACATATTAATCAGTAAATGTTGTAGTAAAAAGAACATCAGGAAGAATCCCGATAGTGCCATTAAAATTTTTCTTGAAACTGAAGTTTTCATTTTATATTTATTTGTTTGTAAATTCTTTCGCCTACAAATGTAACATTTGTTTCAAAAGGTTATTCTGATTTTCCTCAACTTTATTTTTAGGTAATATTATTTATAACTATTATAAATTAGCAACTAAACTTTATACAACGAAAACAAAAAGCGGACAGCTACAATATTGCAACTATCCGCTCAAACAAAACTGAAAGATTAACTACCTAATCTTAAAAGCTATCATTATCTCGAACTACTGTATTCCCATTACCTGAAACACCTAAAGAACCAACGCTTCTCAATACGTTATTTGTTACGACCATTCTTACATTAGAAGATGAATTAGTTACCGCAACACTCCCCCTGTTAAAAGAATTATCACTGATTTTCATCGTACAATAACTCCCCGAAAAACTTCCTGTCACGCTTATATGAGGACTAGCACTACCAGCAAAAAACACATTCCCGGTAATGTTTATTGCTGAATACCATGTACCTGTCACATCTATTATTATAAAACTACTCAACCCTGTGTACAACCCATCAAATTCGTTTCCCGATATTGTTCCGAATGCACCTTCATATAAATATATCGCTACACCATCACAGAAATTTCCGGTAATGCTATTTGCACGAGAGTACAATTTCGAATTAAAGATTCTACATCCCGTTATATTGCCAATATTAAATAAATTAGAACTTGAACCATAATCTCCTCCTAAAACACAATTACTAATGTATGAATTTGAAATATCTGACATTCTTGGAATTGTACATTGATAGAGCTTACTATTTACAATTCTACCAACTTTAAGAACTGAAGTTGTATTGCAATTATAGAATTCGCAACCATTAAAAGCACTCTCAAAACCTATACTGGAAACATTTGTAAATTTGCAACCGATAAAAACCGTTGTTCTATGTGCATCGATAGTTACATTTTCAAATTTCACGCCTTTAACTACACTATTATTTCCAAAGCGAATTTCCTCTGTACCCGACCCTATAAATTTTCCTCCGGAAATAGACATCCCATCATTGTTTAATTTTGTGTAATTTGCAGAAACCGTTACTGTTCCTTGAATATTTACAACATCATCATTTGTAACTGTAACATTATTATAGTTCGTGTTATCAATAACGATTATTGAAGAACCTCCGCCCAAAGGTAAAGTAACCGTTCCTCCTCCATTACTCAATGTTAAATCCGAACCGCTTAATGACAAAGTTTGTAATTCGTTAGTCGGGTCTGCATCCGCATCGTCCGGAGAAGTAATATACCCTGCATCATTTGTAAAACCACTTAGATTGGTAGGTTTGTTGGATAAGTCATTATAATCGCCACTAAACGTATTATCTGCTGACTTTGCGTGTAAAGCATAAGGCACAGATAATAATTGAGAAGTTCCCATTAATTGATAATTTGTTCCGCCGTTTGCGTCTAAATACGTCTTCACGTAGAAAGGACCATTAGACCAATCTATCGCTGACATTGTTCCGGTAAGAGGAGAACCCCCACCAATTTGTAAATTCACCAACCCGAACGCATTGGTCGAAGAATTGTGCGTTTCTTCATACACAACTGTTCCGTTAGCGGAACCTTGTACGATGGCAATCTTAAATCCTACGGATTGGTTAGCTATAATTGCTCCGCTGTTATCTCTTGCAACGGCTTGATATTGCATTTTCTCGGGCGTTTGAGCATAGCTCAAAACGTTGAAAGCTAAAATTGTAGCTATGGATATTAATATCTTTTTCATAATCTATTTTTTTATAATTCGGTAAGTATTTATTTTGTTATTTTGGTTGATTGTAAGCAGGTAAACACCTCTTGACAAATCCTCAATATTTACTTGCGTAGAAAGGGAGAATTGAATCTGTTTTAGTAGCTTTCCATTCAAATCGTAAAGCACTGCTGTTACATTCTCTTCAGTAGAACCTTGTATGGTAAACACATTAACAACAGGATTAGGATATACAGAAAACATATTCCGTACATTTTCTTCTACGGTAGTTACTGACAAATTCGCTTGATGAAAACCTTGTGTCAACACATGATTCCCATCGTCCTCGGTTGAGACAATTGGTTCTCCAATCGTCCATGAAAGCTGTACTCCATTTACGTTATAGATGCTCCCGGCAGTTGACACTACTTCCTGAGCAAAAAACGAAACACCGTAAAAGACTCCCAAAATAAGTAAGGGTATTTTTCTTCGCATAGTTTTAATTGTTTATGATTCAGAACAAAATTACAACTGCTTCTTCCTGAATAAAATACTTACCGTTAGGTAATTTTCGGTAAATTCTAAGATTATTTAAAATATTAATTGAATATTTGCGTTGGATTTTCCACTTTCTTTGCGTTGGAATACAATCCATACAAAAAATAGACGGTTAGAAAATAAATTTCATCCTGCGTTAGGGATAGAACGGCATGTTTGAGCTCTTTTTTTGCTTGCTTGCTGTTTGCAAGCAAAAAAAAGCGAGTAGTGATAGCCCGACCCCGATTTGCAACAAAAACGTTCCGCCTTAGCGGTATGTTTTTGTTGCAAATCGGGGGAACGCCCAAACAACTGTTAATGAAACGAATCTTATACATATTATTTTGGTTTTCTCTTGTGGGAGTTACCTTATTGTTTTCGGACTGTAAGAAACACAAGTTGAATACCGATGCTTCTGCCCAATTGAACTTTTCGCAGGATTCTATTTTGTTTGACACCATCTTTACGACGGTTGGCTCGACTACGCACCGGTTTAAGGTTTACAACCCGTATAATCAACCGTTAAACATTTCTAAAATTTGGCTTGACCAAGGTGTTCAGTCGATGTTTAGAATCAATGTGGATGGTGCTTCAGGAGTGGAATTTGAGGACGTAGAAATACTACCGAAAGACAGTCTTTTTGTTTTTACGGAAGTTACTATCGACCCGAATAACTCTACCAATCCGATGGTGGTTGAGGACAAAATTCATTTTTTAACCAATGGAAATCTTCAACAAGTGGTTTTAACAGCGTGGGGGCAAGACGCATACTTTCACAACGGAGAAATCATAGGTTCTAATACAACCTGGAACAACGATAAACCTCATGTAATTTACAACTACTGTGCAGTGGATTCCAATATCACATTGACAATACCGGCCGGAACGAATATTTACGCCCACAGCAATGCTATGCTACTTATCTATAAAGGAAGTCTGCAATGCAACGGAACCGTATCTGATTTGGTTACTTTTCAGCAAGACCGTTTAGAGGATTTTATACTTTCGTCTCCGGACAGTGTGCAAGGACAGTGGCGAGGAATTCGGTTTTTCGGTGCTCAAAACAGCCTCGTATCACACACTTATATTAAGAATGCTTTAATCGGAATACAAATCGACACCTTGCAAACTAACCAAAAGATAACACTTGACGCCGTGCAAATTCACAATTGTTCGTATGCCAACCTTCTTACGCAAGGCGGAAACGTCGATGCTGTAAACTGTCTATTTGGTAATAACGCCACTTATAGTGCTTTTATATCGATAGGCGGTGAAGTCCATTTCGATTTTTGCACCTTTGGAAACTATTGGTCAAGTAGCACCCGAAACACACCTTTATTAGCTGTAAAAAATTACTATAAGGACAATGCTGAAAATATATATTACCGTCCATTTAATCAAGTTACACTCAACAACTCTATCATTTTTGGAAATAACGACAATGAATTTGCTTTAGATACTTTATCAAGAGCTATGGACGGAGTTAACGCTCCGAATATCATCGTTTCCAATTGTCTTATCAAAACCCAAGACCCCGTAGAAGGCTTTCCTTACACAGGCAACAATTACTCAAACAACGACCCCGACTTCCAATCTCCCGAACTATGGGACTTTCACATTTCAAGCACCTCATTTGCAAAAGAAAAAGCAGGAAGTTCAACCATTACCACCGATTTGGAAGGCAACGCAAGGTCAAATCCGGCAAGTTTAGGTTGTTATGAATGATTTGGGCGTTCCCATTACGGCATAAAAAGCAGTTTCGTTCACACTACCCCCACTCCACTACTTTTAACGACCGTAATGGTCGGGCTATCCACTATATCTTTTGGGTTGCATAAGTGCAACAACCCAAAAGGATGCCGTTTCTATCCCTAACGCGATACAGGTGAGTGCAAAGAAAATTAACGTTTAATTTATTCAGACAACCATCAATCCGTCAGCACTAAAATAGGAACAGGAGAATGCATCGTTAATTGTTTTGAAATACTTTTATGAAAAAGTCGATTTACAAAATTTCTTTTTCGAGATACAACCACCAATAAATCTATATTATGAATGGTTATAAACTCCAATATTTCTCTTTCATAATCATCACCTTCCAAAAACTTAAATGTATGTTCAAACCCTGTAAATAATTCATCAACATCTGCAGCGTGGTCAATAAAATCAACCGGGTCTATTTTCCCTAAATCTTCAGTAACATTAACAATATAAAACATTCCCGAATGTGCTTTTACGATTTGCTTGGGAAAATCAAAGACCTCAGTATTTTTAAGATTATGCAAATCCGTAGAAATTGCAACTTTTAATTCTTCATTCAAAGTACCACCATCAGGAACAGCAATCAAAGGCACCTTTATCTTTTGTATAATAGAAGCGGTATTACTTCCCATAAACTTCGCTTTCAACCCCGAGCCTCCGGTTGTTCCCATTACAATAATATCGACACTCTCTTCCTTTACGCAAGATTTTATTGCATGAGTCAAATCCCCTTCAAAAGCAAGAGTCGTTAGTTTAATATTAGGATTCGTTTTTTTTATTTTTTCCTCAACAATCCTTAAATCTCTTTCACTTTCAAGTTTAAGAATATCCGTTAAATCAATCATCACAGAAGTACCTGACGGCACATAAGCATTGACCACCATAATCTCCGCCGAAAACTTTTCAGCCAAGGCTAAAGCATACTGTATTGCATTGTCTGCAGTTTTAGAAAAATCGGTAGGGACAAGTATTTTTTTCATTAAAAGTGTGTTATCTTAAAAGTAGTATGTACTTTTGAGCTGTGCCAAAGGAATTATACCATTTGAATATTGACGCAAATCGGCAACAAAGAAAAGAGAAAACCAACAAAAAACAGATGAGAAAAAACAGATAGAAAAATGACAATTATCACTTTTGTTCATCAACCTTAAACAGACAAACAAAGTCCTAAACACTTTTCTAATCATAACAGCACAATATTAGCCTATATGAATTATTTTTTTCAAATTGTTTTTGTTGAGCGTCCTACTTCCGAATATACTTGGGGAACACTATTGCTATTCATATGCTTCATTATTCTTGCTTTTGTCTTTCAAAAAAGAAAAACACTACACGATATCATAAGAAGCTTTTTTGACTTGCATTATTTCAAACAATTGTACAGGGAAGAAACCTACCCCAACAATAGAATAATGGCGTTATTACTCATACATAGTACAATCGTCCTCTCCCTCTTTCTATTTTATTACTTATATCCTGACATAAAAAACAAATACAACATCTCCTTTTATTTATTTTACTTTTATATTGTCTTATTTATCGCATTGTGGTACAACCTCAATAATTTCGTTCGCATGACCGTAGCCCATCTAACGGGTCTCTCTTTTTTGGGTAAACAAGCTCAGATACAAAATCAAATTTTTTACGTTGCTATCGGTATTCTTTTTTTGCCGGGTGTTGTCGGTGTCTATTTGTTTCCACAAAACTTTGGAGGATTTAACCTTAAAATATTAGCCGAAAACTATCTGATAATCGGTTTATCAGGGGCTTTTATTTTTCGTGTATTACAGAGCCTTTTACAAAGCTTTGAGTTAAAAGTTTCGTGGTTTTATATTTTTTTGTACCTTTGCACCCTTGAAATTCTACCCTTATGTATTGGTTATCAACTCTTAATTGGTTGACAAACCTTGAAAATAAGGCATTTCAAGGCAGAACAAAAAAAGAAAAATACTATGCCTATCAAATCGATTTTAGTTTCTCAACCCCAACCGGCAAATGGAAAAAACCCCTTTGAGGCCCTAGCTAAAAAACATAATTTAAAAATTGATTTTAGACCTTTCATACACGTAGAAGGAGTACCGGAACAAGAATTTAGAAAAAATAGAATCTTACTTTCGGATTACACGGGAGTTATTATGACTTCGAGAAATGCTGTTGACCATTATTTTAGATTAGCTAAAGAAACCCGATTTAAAGTACCGGATGATATGAAGTACTTCTGCATATCAGAAGCTGTTGCATATTACTTACAAAACTATATCGTTTACAGAAAAAGAAAGATTTTTGTCGGGAAACAAAGAATTACGGATTT
Source organism: Flavobacteriales bacterium (assembly GCA_027047735.1). Classification (GTDB taxonomy): domain Bacteria; phylum Bacteroidota; class Bacteroidia; order Flavobacteriales_D; family Parvicellaceae; genus S010-51. The sequence continues at coordinate 8,383 of JALTUD010000036.1, forward strand.
AATACCTGTCTTAAAAAGACAAAAAAGTGAGAAATTTATCGTACCCGCATCTGATATTCAACGCCCGATTATTCCTCAAGAATTGGAAAAAGCAAAGTTGGACTTCACAAACGCAGTGATGTTTAGAACCGTTTGCAGTGATTTATCCGATTTAGAGGATGTAAAATACGATATGTTGGTTTTTTACAGCCCTTCGGGCATAGAATCGTTATTCAAAAACTTTCCGGACTTTGAACAAGGAACAACTAAAATAGCTGTTTTCGGACCTACAACTCAAAAGGCTGTAGAAGAAGCGGGGCTTAGAATTGATGTGAGAGCACCTCAACCGGGTACACCTTCGATGACTATGGCTATTGAAAAATACATAAAAGAGAATCCATAAAGAACCATTCAACCGATTAGGTAAGCTGATTCCCTACCGGTAAACTTCTTTAGTTCTCCGAATTATGGTTCTGTACGTGGTGTATTGTGATTTTTCCAATCGATATAATTGCTTAGCGCTACCACTCCTATAACGACCAACACAAGTATTTTACTATAAAGTATATCCATTTTGAACTTAATTTTCAATGTAAATTTAAGGTGTTTTTTCCTTGCTAAATTAGTTTTGTGATGAATGACACTAATTTTGTTGCGAACGACATTTTGCGTTAGGGATTGGTATCCCTAATCTGTGTAAAATGAGTACTATAAAGTGTTTTTATTTCCTTTATATTTCTTCAAAAATTATTTCCATAGCTCGGCTATGCAAAGAATTTTTTCATCATCTAAAGAAACTAAAACTCACTTTCTATGCACTCATTCCACTTGCGTTAGGGATAGAAC
>JALTUD010000037.1 GCA_027047735.1 Flavobacteriales bacterium
GAAAATGGAATTTAGTATTCTTAGACGATGAATATTTTCTTTGCATAGCACCAGCTATGGAAATAAAATATGAAGAAATATAAGAATACTAAAAATTTTTTATTGTACTTATCTCCAACTGTGTTAGGGATACAATCCCTAACGCAAAAAGTATCAAAAAAATGAAGATAAGAATAATTATAGAATGTAAAAGTTAAAAATTGTAAAACCCTGCAAATTATTGCCTGAAATAACTATTTTCTCCTCATTTCGTACCAAATCAAAGCAAAAACCAAACCATAAATTCATTCCCCGAAAGAAAAAAGCAAGCGAATAATTTGAAAAAACAAAAAAATAAAACTACTTTTGCAGGCTGTACATACGATTGTGTGCAAACGAAATATTAATTAATAAATAAAAACAATTATGAACAATTACGAAACTGTTTTCATTTTAACTCCCGTTTTATCTGACGTTCAGGTAAAGGAAGCAGTAGAAAAATTCCAAGCTGTTTTAAAAGAAGCCGGAGCAAAAATTCTACACACGGAAAACTGGGGATTGAGAAAATTAGCTTACCCAATCCAAAAGAAATCTACAGGATTTTACACACTTTTTCAATTTGAAGGAGCAGGAGATGTAGTAGAAAAATTAGAAATTGCGTTCAAACGTGATGAAAGAGTACTACGTTTCTTAACCATGAAAATGGACAAACATCACGTAGCTTTCGCAGAACGAAGAAGAAACAAAGCAAAAGCTTAAGTAAAACATTAATTAAAACAAATTTAAAATGGCAGGAAAAGATTCAGACATTAGATATTTAACACCGATTAGCATCGATGTAAAAACAGACAAATATTGTAGATTCAAAAAATTAGGGATTAAGTATGTAGATTACAAAGACCCTGAATTTTTGATGAAATTCATTAACGAACAAGGTAAAATTTTGCCGAGAAGACTTACAGGAAACTCAGCAAAATACCAAAAGAAAGTGGCACAAGCAGTTAAACGAGCTCGTCATTTAGCTATTTTACCATATATCGCGGATCAATTAAAATAAGGAGGACTAAACAATGGAAGTTTTATTAAAAAAGAATGTAGAAAATTTGGGTGATAAAGATGAAATTGTAACCGTAAAAGATGGTTATGGTCGTAATTTCCTTATTCCACAAAAAATGGCTGTAATCGTAACCGATTCAGTTCGTAAAATGCACGAAGAAACAATGCGTCAAAGAAGTCATAAATTGGCTAAATTAAAAGACGACGCACTTGTAGTAGCAGAGAAAATCAAAGCAATGCCGATTAAAGTGGGTGCTAAAGTTGGTGAAAACGGAAAAATATTCGGTTCGGTTACCAATGTTCAATTAGCTGATGCTTTAACCAAAGCAGGTTTTGATGTTGAAAGAAGAAAAATCAAACTATTAGGTACTGCAATTAAATCTACCGGAAAATACAACGCTGAAGTGAAACTTCACAAAGAAGTTGTTGTAGAAGTAGAATTTGAAGTAGTAGGGGAATAAGAATTAATTTATTCTAACACAATAAAAGCCTATCGAAATTTTCGATAGGCTTTTTTTGTTAGACCACACCGGCTCATTCTTTAACAACGGGAAATGTATTGTTTTCTCCTGATAATGTTTCAATTTTTATAAAGTAAACCCCGTTTTCCATTTTACTTAAATCAATGGAATTATTAGGGTAATATTGTTTTGATACCACTCTCCCCATTGAAGAGTAAACAATAATAGAACGTAAAGGTTTTTCTGTTTTGATTTGAGTAAAACCATTTGTCGGATTGGGAAAAATCGTAGCAGATAGAAATCCTTTTTCTTCTTTCACAGACAAAGGTGTACATTCTCCGGTTGTTTCTACAAAATTAACTTGTGCATCAACATAATTCCAATTGGCAGAACTGTAATTTGCATCATCTACAACAATACAGTTCAAGTTAGGCATGTTTTCAGCTTCAAAATCAGAAACATTTGTATTGTTGCCGTTTTTGAAATTTATTGCAGAAATCTGTGTATTGCTAAATGCAACAAAGTCTATTAAATTGTTTTGCGATAAATCTATAACTCCCCCAAACTGATTATTATTGATTAAAAGACCGGTTAATTGTGTTAAATTATCAACCCAATTTCCAATACCTCCTGAAAATTGATTAAAGGATAGAAATAATTCATCTAAATTAGGAAGGTCGCCTAATTCAGTTGGTAAAGTGCCCGAAAAAGAATTATGTCTTACATGTAATTTATGTAAATTCGTTAAATTGCCAATTTCAACGGGTATTGTTCCACTCAAATCATTATGGTCTAAAATAAGCCACTGTAAAAAAGGAAGGTTTCCAATTTCCGGAGTTAGTGTGCCTATCATATTGTTATTGGTTATTTGAATACCTATAACATGCTCTTCACCATTATAAACTTGCGTTTCTATTCCGTACCAATTTGATACAGGAAGACCGGTGAGCCATCCTCCGTAATTATTCCAATCAGCACCTCCGGTAGAGTTAAAAAACATAATTAAAGCATCTCGTTCAGAAGTCGGTACTTGTGCTTTAAAAATGAGTGAAGTTAGCAGTAAAATGCTTGCGAGTAAATGTTTTGTTTTCATAATGTTTTTGTTTAATTATTTGTTTTTTAATGAACTTAATTATTAAGTTCACCAATAACAAAATTATACTTTTTGATACTTTTGTCTATCACCCAAAAGAATGATTTGCAGTAGAAATAAAGACTTTGCGTAATAAAAAACAGTTACTTCTTTGATTTTTTATTCGAACTCGTATCTATCTTAAAATTGTAATTAATTTTGTTAGAAAGAGATAATAGCATTTCAATGTTTAAATGGTATAAAATTAGTA
>JALTUD010000038.1 GCA_027047735.1 Flavobacteriales bacterium
ACAAAGCATTGCCGTTCCGTACCAACCGATATTTGCCGCACCGATAGCCGATGTAATATGGTCGTAACCCGGTGCAATATCTTGTGTCAAAGGGCCTAAAGTGTAAAAAGGAGCTTCAAAACAATCTCTTAGTTCTTTGTCCATATTTTCTTTAATCATTTGCATCGGTACGTGTCCGGGACCTTCTATCATTACCTGCACATCGTGTTTCCACGCAATTTTAGTGAGTTCTCCTAAGGTTTCTAATTCTGCAAATTGTGCTCTGTCATTGGCATCGGCAATAGAACCCGGTCTAAGTCCGTCGCCTAATGAAAAACCAACATCGTAGGCTTTCATAATTTCACAGATGTCTTCAAAATGAGTGTATAAGAAGTTTTCTTTGTGATGAGCCAAACACCATTTTGCCATGATAGAACCTCCTCTGGAAACGATACCTGTAACACGATTGGCAGTCATAGGAACATACCTCAATAACACACCTGCGTGAATAGTAAAGTAATCCACCCCTTGTTCTGCTTGCTCGATAAGTGTATCTCTGAATAACGTCCAAGTAAGGTCTTCTGCTTTTCCGTTTACTTTTTCTAAGGCTTGGTAAATAGGAACTGTACCGATGGGAACCGGTGAATTTCTTATAATCCATTCTCTGGTTTCATGAATGTTTTTTCCGGTACTTAAATCCATTACGGTATCGGTTCCCCAACGCGTTGCCCAAACCATTTTTTCTACTTCTTCTTCGATAGAAGAAGTAACGGCAGAATTTCCGATGTTGGCATTGATTTTAACAAGAAAATTACGCCCGATTATTATCGGTTCTGATTCGGGGTGGTTGATGTTGTTTGGTAATACTGCTCTTCCTGCTGCTATCTCTGAACGTACAAATTCCGGTGTAATTACATCGGGAATATTTGCTCCGAAACTTTGTCCTTTATGTTGTGTTGCTAATCCTTTATATTCTTGCCAACGTTGGTTTTCTCGTATGGCTACATATTCCATTTCAGGAGTAATGATTCCCTTTTTTGCATAGTGCATTTGGGTTACATTCATTCCTTTTTTTGCACGCAAGGGCTTTTGTAAATGGTTGAAACGTAGGTGATTTAATTCGCTGTTTGCCAATCGTTCTCTTCCGTATTCAGAGCTTATGCCGGACAATTCTTCCACGTCTCCGCGGTCTAAAATCCATTGTTTACGTATAGCGGGAATCCCTTTGCGAACATCTATTTCTATTGATGGGTCGGTATAAGGACCCGAAGTATCATAAACCGTTACAGGGGGATTTTTTTTCTTCTTAAATTCTCCATTGGAGAACATTGGTTTAGAGTCGGTTAACGTAATTTCACGCATGGCAACTCTAATTTCCGAGTGAATTTTTCCCGAAACATATATTTTCTTTGAATTTGGAAATCCGTCACGTGTTATTTTCGACTCGGCATTGGGTATGATTTCTTTTTTTGCCATTGTATGTTTAGTGTAAGTTTTATTAATGTTCAATTTTGGTAATGACCTTATATTGTACAAAGGTATTAAGCTCTGTTGAATATATACTTTCTATGTTATAAAAAATAGTAAGGGGAGTGTTATTATTTTCTTCTGTGAAGTTTAATACGGTATCAGAGTTCGGAAAATCATTTAGAACAATAAAATTGATTTGTTCTCCGCTACCGGTAAGAAAGGAAACGGTAAGAAAACATTTTTTTTCAATTTTATATATTCTACCGTGATAAAACAACTTATCTTGATTGGCTTTTATTTTATCATAGTCCAAATCTCCACTTTCCTTAGCTACTTTCATAGAAAACGCAATAAAGGCTTCGCAGTTTTTGAGTAAATCTTCGCCAAATTTCAGACCTATTTCATAGCCTTTTTGTTCATCTATTTCGTTCATGTTTACCTTGAAGTGTTCGGCAAGATGTTCAAAGTTTTTAATCATTGTTTTTTCAAGGCAAGCTTGTACTTGTTCTTGGGCGTCAGTATCTTCTAAGTTTATTTTTTCTACACAACCACAAGATTCATCAAGAGCATTTTGATATTCTTTTTGAGCAGATAAACTAAATTGAACCTCTATTATAAGGAATATTAAGGTAATAAATTTCATAAAAGTATTTTGGTTATCCGCCTTGCGTAGCTGTAATGATTAAAATTTTGTCGTTATCGTTTAGTTTTGTTTCCTCCCAAGACTCCTTCGGTATGACCTCTAGGTTTACTGCTACTGCCGTACCTTTTTTTTCTGCAAGACTATTTTGTGAAAGAAAATCAAAAAGGGAAACCTCTCCGGCAATTTTTATTTTTTGTCCGTTTAAGAAAACTGTAGTCATTATAGTTTGATAATTAATGAATAGTCAAATATAAGGTTTTTGTTGATACTATTATCATAATGCGAGTGAAGTTCTGTTATACCTTAAATCTGCAAGTGATTTCGTTATGAAAAGTCAAAATGCGTATTATTATTGGTCAAGCACAGTTTTGAGACACGCAAGCGTAGCCATAGCTACAGTGAGTATCGAAAAACGAGCATTGTCAATAATGATGCGGAGTTTGGCTTTGTAATAGAAGTTCACTTGCGGATTTAAGGTTATAGAGCCAAACTCCGTATTATCTATAACGATGTGAAGTTTTGTTTATTCGTTCTGCTTCTACTAAGGAATTTAAGAATTAAACAGTATCATGATATTTAAATGATATTATTCCTCTTTCCCGGCAAACCCATCCCAACCTTGAGCTTTCAAAGGAGTAACCGAACCTCCGGTAGTAACAAGATTAGTTCCACTTTCCTTTGGTGTAATGTGTCCAATCACCGTAAGATTAGGATTTCCTTTAATTTTATCATAATCGCTTTGAGCAATTGTAAAAAGCAGTTCATAATCCTCTCCACCGTTTAAAGCACACATGGTCGGGTCTAATTCATATTCTCTGGCTGTGTTATAGGTAAGCGGGTCAATTGGAATCTTCTCCTCATAAATATTACACCCAACGTTAGATTGCTTACAAATATGTTTAATTTCAGACGATAAACCATCCGAAACATCAATCATTGCATTGGGTTTAACCTCTAGTTTTTTGAGTAGTTCCACAATATCTTTTCGAGCTTCAGGTTTAAGTTGACGCCCTAAAATATAGTCTTTCCCCGAAAAATCAGGTTGAGAATTAGGATTGACTTTCCACACCGCTTTTTCTTCTTGTAGAACAGTCAGCCCGACATAAGCACCTCCAACATCCCCCGAAAGAACAATTAAATCATTTTCTTTAGCACCGCTTCTTAGCACTGCTTTATCTTTTTCAATTTCACCGATAGCCGTTATACTAATCACCAATCCCGAAAAACTGGAGGTCGTATCACCACCAACAATATCTATATTGTATTTTTTAGCGGCCAGCATCATTCCCTCGTAAATTTCTTCAATAGCATTCGCACTATATTTGCTGGATATAGCCAAAGAAACCGTAATTTGTGTTGGCGTGGCATTCATAGCGTAAATATCACTCAGATTTACAACAACCGCTTTGTATCCCAAATGTTTTAGCGGAGTAAAAACCATATCAAAATGTACTCCTTCAACCAGCATATCGGTACTCACTACCGTATCTTTATCACCGTGAAAAAGTACAGCGGCATCATCACCAATACCAATTTTAGAAGAATCGTGATTAAGTTTAATATTTTGTGTTAAGTGTTCGATGAGTTTAAACTCACCAAGTTCACTAATTTTGACAGGTTCTTTATTGTCTTTAAACATAGTTTATAAATAAATGAGTTAATAAGATAAATGTTTAGGGTGTTCCCTTTACGGCATAAAAATACTGTATTGTTTTCACAATACAATATTTTAACGCCGTAAAGGTCGGGCTATCACTACTCACTCTTTTGGTTTGCATATATGCAACAAACCAAAAGGAGTTCAAACACGCCGTTCTATCCCTAACTCGAGACAGGTGAGTGCAAAGAAAACAGAATTTAGTTTTCTTAGAGGGTAAAAATATAAAGCAAAAAAAGCCAAAGTTCAAACTTTGGCTTTTTTTGCTTTATATTTCTAAACGGCATTAAGCTTGAACAGCTTCATTTGCTTTTTTGTAAAAATCATCAACGTTCATTTCTTTCTCGTCAACTTTAACCGCTTCTTTAAGATGTTTCGTTAATTTTTCATCGTAAAGTTGGTCATACATTTTTTTAGCTTCTTTTTCATCAGCTAATATAATTTTTTTAGCTATTGTTTCCAATTCCTTATCTTCTGGAATCATCATACCATATTGAGCATATTGGTTACCGACAAGTTCTTTTGCATGCTCAAGAACTTCTTCGTTGGTTACCTTGATGCCGTCTTCCTGCATGATTTTGTTCTCAATCAATTGGTTTCTTAACGTATCAGCATATTGATCGTATTCCTTCTCTATTTGTTCTTCGGTCAATTCAGGATTAGTCAGTTTAATCCATTTTTTCAAGAAGGTATCCGGAAGTTTTAATTTTAGTTTGTCTTTCAATTTATTCAAAAATTGTTTTTTGAAAACTAAATCACTGTCTTTAGAAAAAACTTTTTCTAATTCTTCTTTTATTTTAGCTTTAAATTCTTCAATCCCCGCAACATTACCTTCTCCGTAAATCTTATCGATAAGTTCTTGGTCAATATTTGCCGGTTTAAGACGTTTGATTTTTTCTACGGTTAGTTCTACTTTGTTGGCAAAGTTTTCAGCGGCTTCTTTAGATATGTTTAACATAGCAGCCATATCAGCAATGCCATTACTAATTTTTTTAGGGTCAATAATCAGTTTGTCTCCGATTTTTAATCCTACAAATTTTTTCTTGGTATCTTCGTCTGTAAAGTATTCGTTCACAACCGAAGAAGTGTGATTTACTCCTCCCTCAACAGGTTGGTTGTTCTCATCAACCTCAACAAAATTAGCCAAAATCATATCGTTGTCTTGACTTTCTTCTTGCTCTTCTAAAGCACCATGTCTTCTGGCTAAATCTTCGACTTGTTTGTTGACTAATTCATCGTCAATTTTTACTTTGCTGTACTCAGCTTTGCTTTTTTTGTTGAGTTTAACATCAAATTCAGGTGCTAATCCTATTTCATATACAAATTCAAAATCACCCGGGTTTTTCCAGTCGATGGTTGAGCTTTTTTCAGGAACCGGAATAGGTTGACCTAATATGTTTAAGTTATTGTCTTTGATATAATCGTAAAGAGCTAAATTGATTAATTTATCCAATTCTTCACTTAATAGTGATGCACCGTATTTCTTTTTAATGATTGACATTGGTACGTGTCCCGGTCTGAATCCGGGTAGTTGTACTTGTTTTCTAGCCTCCTTTAGTGCTTTTTCATAATCGTCTTGGTAATCTTCTTTCGCTATTTTTACTTTTAAAATAGCATTTAAGTCATCAATGTTTTCTTTTACAACTTCCATTTTCCGGTTTAGTTTGTTATTTAGTTATTACTAAAAGTTGTTATAAACAACTTTATACTAAAAATGGTATAAGTGTTTCCGCTTATACCATTTTTAAATTTTGAGTGCGGATAGAGAGAGTCGAACTCACACGCCTTGCGGCACTAGATCCTAAGTCTAGCGTGTCTACCAATTCCACCATATCCGCGTTTGAAATAAGCTCATTTGCTTAACTTCGGGTTGCAAATATAGATATTATTTTTAATTCAACAATGTATAAGGAATAAAAAATTATATTTTTTTGAAAAAATCAATAAGTAAGTGGCTGTAGTCATTAAATTCGGTGAGAGGTAATGTTTCGGGTTTGTCGTAAATATCGTGATAAGCCTTGATTCCTCCCAATGTGTATATAAAAAAGGCGGGTACTCCTTTTTGTGTAAACCAGTAGTGGTCGGAGTTGGCTGCGGGCCCTCTGAAATATACTTTTTCCAGATAATTTTTTTTTAGGTTGATTTTTGCTAATTTTTTAAATTGTTTTTTATACAATGTTCCGTTTACGACTTTTATTCCTTCGTCCCCTGTTCCAGCTAAATCCAGATTGACTAAGAATTTAATTTTTTCAAGGGGAAACACAGGATGTTCCGTATAGAATTTAGAGCCGATTATTCCGGCTTCTTCTGCTCCAAATGACATAAATACCATATTGTACTTTGGTTTGTGAGTAGAATAATATTTTGCTAAATAGAGTAACATAGCCGTTCCGCTTGCGTTATCGTTTGCTCCGGGAAATAGTGCATCTGTTCCCATCATTCCCAAATGGTCGTAGTGAGCGGTAACGACTACATATTTATTCTTTTTTCTACCGGGGATATAGCCTATAACATTAGACGATTCGTAATTTCGTATAAGTTTATTTTTGATGTTTAGTGTTATTTGTTTGGTGTCTTTTGTTAGAAATTCTCTTTTTACGGATAAAATGGCATTGGAGGCGTTTTGTGAGGCTACTGACCATGTAAATTTGTTGTTTTCAATACTTATAACGGGGTTCATACTGCTTAAATAGTATTTGAGTTCGTTAAGTGTTTTTCGTTCATCGGCGTCTTTTATGTCTTTGCTGTCAATGATAAATATAGTGTTTTGAGCAATTCTCATTGATTTTAGTTGTTCTATTATTGCTGGAAAATTGGTAGAGTCTATCCACAAGGGGACGAAAGTTCCTTTAGAACTTCCTGAAACAGGTTCTACAATAAAATCTTTTCCGGGGGTGAGTTTTTTGTTGTCTATTGTTACTTGTATAGTATCGGGGAAGGTGTTGACATCCAAATAAAAGGGTTGTTGATAGCTTGAGCCGAATGGTTTTAGACCGTATTTTTTGAATTTTTTTTCAATAAATTGTGCAGCTTTTTTACTACCGTTATTGACATAACCTCTTCCATAATATTGAGGAGAAGCTAAGGTGTTTACGATTGATTTTCCAAATTCTTGTGGTGTTTGTGCTGATAGCGAAACGCTTACGAATAGAATGGAAATAAATTGAATTATTGAGTTTTTTACTTGCATATTATTTATACCTTCGTGATTTAATCAGTCAAAAATAAGGAAGATAATTGGTAAAGCGGATTGTTTTTTTTAGAAGTTCAAAGTGAAGTCAGTAAATGTTGACCGGAATTAGTTAAATTACTTATTTACCGGTTTTATTTTATCGCGTTAGGGATAGAAACGGCATCCTTTTGCCTGCTTGCCTTTATGGCAGGCAAAAGATATAGTGGATAGCCCGACCCCAATTTACAAAAACAATGTTTAGCGAGAGCGATATATTGTTTTTGTAAATTGGGGGAACGCCCAAATATAAATTTAATTATGGAAAACAAAAAAATATTACAATCTAGGTATCAGGTTAGGTTTCAGGATTCTGACCCTTTCAGACATTTGAATAATGCTCGTTATTTGGATTATTTTGTAAATGCTAGAGAAGATCAATTTGAAGCGGAATTTGGTTTAAAAACAGGACAAATGGCTTTTACCAAAGGCATTGGTTGGGTGGTAACTAAGAATTTGATTAGTTATTTGGTGCCGGCGAATGTGAATGAGGATATTTTGATTGAGTCGCAGTTATTGGAGTATGGGAATAAGCATTTGCTCATTGAAATGAGAATGTGGGATGAACATAAAAAAGTATTGAAAGCTTTGAATTGGGTGAGTTTGGTGCATATTGATATTCAGAAAGGACGTCCGATTAATCATTCGGAGGATTTGAAGAAGATGTTTGAATCTATTTTACTACCGATTGAAACAAAAGATTTTGATGAGCGTACTGCGTATTATTCGATGCAAAATAAGAAGTTATTTGCAGAAATGCAGTAGGTTGTCGTACAATAAATTGTACTATTTTACGTTTGCAAGTTTTTAGTGTGTTTAGTTTTCATGAAAAAGTTTGTTTTATTCTTCGCGGGATGTATGTTGTCAGTAGTTTGTTTTGCTCAGACAATTTATATCGAAATTACCGGTGTTCGCAGTAATGTCGGTCAGTTGTTGTTGGGGGTATATACGACACAAGAGCAGTATGCCAAAAAAGAGGCAATACTAAAAAAAACGGTGTATAAACATGATTTAGTAAATGGTACGATTACGACTAAAATAGAAGGTTTACCTCCGGGAACGTATGGTATAGCCTTGATGGATGATGAGGATATGAATTGGGAAATGGCATTTCGTTTTTTTTTGCCTGCTGAAGGTTTTGCTTTTTCAAATTATTATCATACTAAATATTCAAGACCTTTGTTTGATGATTTTAAATTTACGTTGGGTGATAAAGACGAAATTGTTGTAATGAAGTTGAGGTATTTGTATGATTGATAGTTAATGTAACTCTTTTTCTATAAAATCCGGTGCTATTGTTGTGGGCGGAATTTCAAAATCAAACCAATATTGCAAATCGTTTTCGAGTCCCAAGCCGTTAAGGTAATTGTTTAGTGCTAAGTTTAGACCGTTTGTATAATCGGAATGAATAGTTCCTTGTTCATCTAAATGTTCTAAGTCATTTTGGGCAAAACCTTCAAATTTCGGGCCTATGATTTTTATTCCGTATTCATCGGGATTTTTACCGATGGGGCTGTGAAAAGTAGTGGAGAATTGATGCCAAAAAGCACTTTGAATACATCCGTTAAGGAAAAGTTGGCGTACAACTTCTAATGAGTCGATGGTTTCTTGGTCGGTTTCGGTCGGGAATCCGTACATCAAATAAGCGTGAACCATAATACCTGCATCGGTAAAGTTTTTGGTAACTCTTGCTACTTGCCCGATGTCAACGCCTTTTTTCATTTTTGCCAGTAACCGGTCGCTGGCAACTTCTAAACCTCCGGTTACGGCAATACAACCTGATTGAGCAAGGAGTTCGCAAAGTTCTTTGCTAAAAGTTTTTTCAAAACGAATATTTGTCCACCAAGTAATATAAATTTTTCGATTGAGTAGTTCTTGAGCCAAGGCTCTCATTATTTTGGGAGGAGCTGCTTCGTCAACAAAATGAAAACCTGTGGTTTGAGTTTCGGTAATAATACGTTCTATTTTATCGACTAAGTTTTTTGCTGATGTAATTTCGTAGTTTTTTATATAGGGTAAGCTAACATCGCAAAAAGAGCATTGTTTCCAATAGCAACCGTGAGAGATAGTCAGCTTATTCCATCTTCCGTCACTCCAAAGGCGGTGCATTGGATTCATAACGTCTAAAAAGGAAAGGTATAAATGATGTTTAAGTCCCTTGTAAC
>JALTUD010000039.1 GCA_027047735.1 Flavobacteriales bacterium
TTGCAAAAATTGGTTCTGCAACCGATGTTGATGAAATCTCAAAGTTAGTAGGTTCTTCAGCTCAACCTGCTGATATTACATTAGCAATGGACAATCTGCCCGGATTGGCAGGGGCAATAGAACCTAAGTTAATAGGAACTATATTTGCGACTGAAAGTGGTACGACAACCAAACCTTTTAAAGGAAATAATGGTGTTTATGCAGTGAAGGTAAATTCTAAAACACCGGCTACGGAAACTCAAGATTATTCTACAGAGAAAGCCAGCTTGTTAGCTGAGTGGAGAGCCGATGTAGAGTCTAAAATAATAGAAGCCTTGGCAAAATCTGCGGACTTTAAGGATTGGAGAATGAAAAGACAAATTATGAACAGATAGATATTTCAGGGCTTTTTTCGGTCTTAAATTCTGTCAATAAAAAAGCTCTTGTTTTACAAGGGCTTTTTTATTGAATTTATATTATATGTTACCCTATTTTGGATTATATGATTTTTTACTAATGATAATTTACTTGTTTGTAATTTATCTTGGAGCAATTTTATATGTTCAAAAAAAAATAAGAAATGATAGTATTTATCGTTTTTTTATAAAAGCCTTAACATTAAAAATTGCAGGGGGGCTGATTTATGCTTTTTATCATGTGTATGTCTATGGAGGAGGGGATACTTTTGTTTTCTATAACGCCGCAAAGGATTTAGTGCATTATACTTCTATTATTGAGCCACAACGTTTTTTTGTCTATTTCAGTGATTTTGATCCTGTCCATTATAATTTTTCTCCTCGGTTTAATTATATATTGAATGGTCATGATGTACTGTTTATGGTTAAGATTACTTCTTTAGTTTATTATTTAGGAAGTGGTTCATACTATGCAATGACTTTAGTTTTCTCTGTTTTTTCATTCTTAGGCTTGTGGGTTTTCTTTAAAACCTTTTCAAGGCTTTATCCTATGGTTCAAAAGGAATTATTTTTGGCTGTTTTTGCACTGCCGACCATGTTGTTGTGGAGTTCCGGTGTGTTGAAAGACACGGTAACAATTGGAGCGTTAGGAGCGGTTGTTTATGGAGTGGCCAACTTGTTTATTTTTGGAAAAAAGCGTCTTTCTTCTATTGTTTTCATTATAGTCGGACTTATTTTTATTTACGGATTAAAGCCGTATTTGGTGTATTTATTAATTCCATCGGTTCTTATTTGGGTGCAAGCCAATATAAAAGCTAAAATTAAAAGTCGATTTATTCGTAATTTAATTACCCCTTTATTAATTGTAAGTATTGTAATTTCTCTTAGTTATATTTTGGTCTTACTATCTTCCTCTGCCGGAAAATACAGTTTAAATAATTGGCAAAGTACACTTAGAGGTTTTCACTCATGGCATAGTTATTTGTCGGAAAAATCTCATCAATCCGGTTATTCACTGGGGGAAATGGAATATACGGTTACCGGGGTTTTAAAAAAGTTTCCGGCAGCAGTTAATGTTACTTTTTTCAGACCCTATTTGTGGGAGGTTAGAAATATTCCGACATTGTTAGGAGGAGTTGAAGGAGTAGTTTTTTTACTAATATCGCTTTATCTTCTTGTAAAATTAAGACTTCGCTTTTTTTTATTAATGATTAAAAATAAAGATTTAACTTTCTTAGTTTCTTTTGCTCTCTCATTTGGCTTTATCGTGGGGTTGAGTTCTTATAATTTCGGTGCTTTGTCTCGTTATAAAATTCCGGCAGAATTATTTTATCTAACGGCATTAGCTATATTGTACAGTTATGTAAAAAGGAAAAATACAAGATGTAAAGTGGTATAATCGGGTGGTTATTATATATCGTTTTCATACAGAAACTTGATATTCCTTTTTAATCCGCTGTATTTAGTTCTTTTTACTGCTGATTTTCTAAATATTTCTTGAAAGAGAGGTTGTTCTAATTCCAACCAGTCCGATTTAGTAAGTTTTAGTAAATCCGGGTGTGGCTCAAACCATGGTTCATTGTGTTGTAGAGAAAAGCGGTTCCAAGGACAAACATTTTGGCAGATATCACAGCCAAACATCCAATCCTCAAATTTGCCTTTCATTTCTTGTGGAATGGCATCTTTTAATTCTATTGTAAAATAAGAAATACATTTGCTCCCGTCAACAACGTAAGGTCGAATAATGGCACCGGTTGGACAAGCGTCTATACACCTTGTGCATCGTCCGCAATAATCTTTTATAGGTGTTTTGTTGTATTCCAGTTCAATATCCAGTAACATTTCTGCAATAAAAAGAAAAGAGCCTTGTTTTTTTGTAATGATATTTGCGTTTTTGCCTACCCAGCCCAATCCGGACTTTTTAGCCCATGCTTTATCTAAAATAGGAGCAGAATCAACAAAATACCTGCCGTTGACTTCACCTATTGTCTCTTGTATATAAGAGTAGAGTTCTTTTAGTTTGTCTTTGATTAAAAAGTGATAATCTTTTCCATAGGCGTATTTAGAAATCTTAGGAGCATCTTTATTTTCTGGAAGCAAATCAGTATAGTAATTATACATCAGGGAAATAATACTTTTTGTATCTTCAACTAATAGTCGAGGATCAAGTCGCTTGTCAAAATGGTTCTCCATGTAACTCATTTTTCCATTGGCGTTTTCTTTGAGCCATTTTTCAAGTCTGGGAGCTTCTTCTTCTAAAAATTCTGCTTTTGAAAAACCGACAAAAGAGAAGCCTAAATCAAAAGCCTTTTGCTGAATTAATTGCGTGTAGTTTTGCTTTTGCATTCCTGTCTTTCTATTGCTTGCGGGTTAGGGCTAATTTCTAAAACCGAAATAAATGGTTTTGTTTTTTGCAATTTGTAAGATTTCTTGGATTAATTTTTTTGCATCTTCCGGTTCCAATAAGTCTAAATCGATGAGAGTTACGTGGTTATTATTGTCAATAATTTGTAAATCGTTGTGTACTTTTTCTATACGTTTTATTTTATCCCAACGAACAATTTTTATGTCGTTTGTAATGGAAATAAGAGCATGAGGAGTAATGATTATTTTGTAAACCAAAAAAAAGCGATTATAGATTAAATGTAAAGTACCTTCAATAAAAAATAAAAAGATAACGATTCCTAAATACCAAATGGGTAGTTTGTAGTAGAGGATGATTCCTCCTAAAAAAAAGTAGAAAACAATGGTTATTAACTCATATACGGTTGAGTTTTTTAAACCTTCTCTACCTATATTGTACCCTTTTTGATTTTTGTTGATGAATAAAACTTGCCATCTGATATTCCATTTGATGATTAATAACAGAGCTAATATTGATGTTAGACCGATAAAATAATAATTGGTATTTTGGAGATGTACATCCATATCTTCTTGATAAATTAAAAGCGTCAGAAATGCTGTAATGAGTAAGAAGATAAAAGAGATAATATTTATGGTTTTTAACATAAGGGCAAAAGTAATATATTTTTTACTCAGAGGTTCATTTTAAAAACGAAGATATTTGTATAACATCGTTTAATGATATGTCTTGTGCAATTATTCTTTTTTGTATCTTTGAAACAAGGCTGTTCTTTAGTGAACATAAAGCATAATTATTAGAGGTTAAATATGAGAGATTTATTAGAAATTATTAAATTAACGATACCGGCATTGGCGGTTTTTGTAACGGTTTATTTTGTGTTAAAACAGTTTTTAAATCGTGAACTGGAGTTGAATGAACAACAATTGAGATTAAAGCGTGAAGAGTTAAAAACACAAGAGAGGAAGGAGTATGTACCCCTTCGAAATCAAGCTTATGAACGTGCTGTCTTATATCTGGAGAGAATAGATCCGAATAACATAATCATGCGTATTCATAAACCGGGTATGTCAGCTAGGCAGTTGCATGCGGCTTTGCTGAAAGCAATTAGAGATGAATATAATCACAATATGGTGCAACAATTATATGTTTCTAAAGCTAGTTGGGATAAACTTAAACAAGCTAAAGAAGAAACGGTAAAGATTGTGAACATGGCACAAAATGAAGTCGATGAAACGGCTACCGGATTTGATTTAAGCAAAGTTATTTTTGAGATTGTTGCTAAGTTAGATAAATTACCTACTACCGTTGCTATTGACTACATTAAAACGGAGTTCCAGAAAAGTATTAGATAATTTAATTAGGAAAATAGTTGTATAACTTTAGCGATGGATGAAATTAGATGGGTTGAACGTAAAGGATTGGATGTAGAAAAATTCGACGCTTTAGTAAATAGCACTTCTTATGTTGGAGCATATCAACAAAGTTGGTATTTGGATTGTGTTTGCGATAACTGGGGGGCGTTTGTAATTGGTAAATACCAAGCTGTATTTCCCATTGCTTATACAATTAAATTTGGGCAGAAGATTATTTATCAACCCTATTTTACGCGCGAATTTAATCCGTGCGGTAGTGAAATAACACTTTTTGAAATTAAACAAATTCTCGCGACAGAGTTGAAAGAAATCAATAAGATTCAATATTGTACTCATCAAGATTTTGAGATTGAGGGACTTGATCAAACACAACAAAAATATCAATTTTTGGATATGAAAATCGGGTATGAGGGATTGAAAAATAACTATTCTAAAAATGCAAAACGATTAATAAAAAAAGCTCAGAAAAATTTTTATACAGTTGAAGAAAGTGATAAGACAGAAGAGTTTGTTCTTTTTTTTCAAAAATATACCGGAGGTCAAGTCGATTATACGAAAAGGCACTATGATAATTTATCTCGATTAATATCTCAAGCTGTAAAAAACAAAAAAGGAAATCTTTTTATTGTTAAAAATGAGATGAATGAGGTTGTAGCTCAAGGTTTTTATCTTTTTCATGGAAAGAGAGTTTACTATCTAAAAGGTTCGACAAACGCTGAAGGAAAAAAGAACGGAGCTATGTTTCTTTTGATGGACTATGTGATAAAGCAATATTCAACTACTTTTACTATTTTTGATTTTGGAGGCAGTAGAATAGAAAGTATAGCCGGATTTTATAAACGATTTGGTGCTATTGATGATGTTTATTATGAATATACAAGAAACGATTTACCTTGGATTCTAAAAAAAGGAAAAAAAATAAAAGACTTCTTCAAAAAATAGCTTATTTTGTAAGCTAGTTCAATCAAACCTTCCTTATACTATGATTTCTTTATACAATTTCAGCAAGACTAATTCTATTTACAATAATTTTCTAGCCCAATTAAGGGATTTAAAGGTTCAAAAAGACCGGATGCGTTTTAGACGTAATTTAGAACGATTAGGAGAAATTTCAGCATACGAATTGAGTCGGCAATTGGAATATAAAGAAGAAGATATTTATTCTCCTTTAGGAGTGGCAAAAATGCAAGTTTTGAGTGAGCAACCTATAATAGCTACAATATTAAGAGCCGGGTTGCCTTTACATCAAGGGTTGTTGAATTATTTTGATAGTGCAGATAATTGCTTTATATCAGCTTATAGAAAACATACGAATAACGAAGATTTTGATGTAGAAATTGAATATTTATCGAGCCCGAGTGTAGAGGGCAAAGTTGTGATTTTAAGTGACCCTATGATTGCATCAGGAGCTTCAATGGTTTTGGCTTATAAAGCCCTTTTGAGTAAAGGTAAACCAAAGCATATTCACGTGGTTGGAGTTATAGCAAGTCTGGAGGGAATTAATTACGTAAAGAAAAACATGCCAGCTAATACAACGATTTGGATTGGAGCAATAGACGAAGAAATGACAGCTCAGTCTTACATTGTTCCCGGATTAGGGGACGCCGGAGATTTAGCTTTTGGAGAAAAGATGGATTATTAATTCATCAATGTAAAACAGGATAAGTTTAAATTGATTTTATGCTTTGAACAAAGTCTTGTCTAAATATTCTTCCGATTGGAATGTCTGTTCCACATATTAATTCAACCTCTTTGCTGTTGTAGGAGTTTACTTTATGTTTGTTTATTAAGTACGATCGATGTACTTGTATCAAAGAATTATTGAACTTCTTTAACAGGTTACTGAAAGATGCTCGGAACAAATATTTTTCAAACTCCGTATATATTTCCACGTAAACACCATCCGATTTTATAAAATGAATTTGATTTTCTTCAAGGCGAATAAGATTTCCTTTGTGTTTAACTTCTATATGTTGGACAGGTTGTGAATTGTTAAAAAGTATCTCCAAAGCAGAAAATATTTGGTCGGCTCTAAACGGTTTGGTAATGTATCCATCAGGAAAACTGCTACTCGCTTCTATTAGTGTATTTTTGTCAGCGTTTGCCGTAACGTAGATATGTTTAGCACTAGAGTAGTGTTTGATTTTTTTTGCAATCGTTATGCCATCACCAAAAGGAGAGCTTAAGTTGATGTCGATTAAAAAGGCAAATGGGGTATAATCTTTTACGGCTTCAAGCCCCTCTTCAAAAGTGTTGGCAATATAAAGTACTTCATACCCGAATTTGGTTAGAATACGATTGAGGTTTTCCGCGATAATAACCTCGTCTTCTATGATGACTACTGTTTTTTGCATTAAAATATAACGACTACTTTAAATCCTTTGTTATTTTCTGTTTCTATTTTCGCTTTTAATTGTTTTGCTATCATGTAAACTAGTTTTAATCCAAGCGTATTGTGGTCGTCTTGGGTAGGGGCGTTGTAATTTCCTTTTCCGTTATCTTTTATAACTAGTTTAATCTTATGCTGTTCTTTTGCTAATGTGATTTCTATTACTTTATTCGTTTGCTGTTGTTCAAAAGCATGCTTATAACTGTTGGTAATCACTTCGTTTATGATGATTCCCAATAGAAGTGTTTTGTTTAAATCACAATATAAATCTTCTTCAAGATTCAGGAGGTAGTCTATGTTTTGCTGAGGAAAGCTTTTGTTAATATTGTGGCATAAATCAGTTATGTAATCACTCAGACTGATGCGTTCTTCACCAGATATTAAACGATTATGAACAAGAAACATAGCGTAAACTCTGTTTTGACATTCCAATAAGACTTCCTTGGAATTATCATCTATATCTTTGTCCATCTGTAATTCCAACAAACTCAAAATCAGCTGCAAGTTATTTTTCACACGATGATGTACTTCTTTTAGAAGGGTCTCATTGTATTTTATTTTTCTGCTAAGTTGATTTTCTTTGTTTTCATTTTCTTTCCTAAAAAATATTAGTACTAAGATAATAGAAATAGTGGCAATGATAAAGAGTATAGGACGGAACAATAAATATTGATGCCCGGGGAATACTATTTTAGGGTGAATGTAATTGTGGTATTCTAGAATGATACCAAAAACGTAAATTGTGATTGTAAGAGCTGACCAAAAATAAATTTTCCAATATTCTCGAAGTATAATTACATATAAAATAAAATTCAAGTAATGAAATTCAGAAGCTCCTATTTTATTGTCAACAAGCAATATAGCTGCAATTAAAGATAAGTTGCTTTGGATTAGAAGCGTTGTTCTAGCTAATTTGTATTTATGAAAGTAGTTGAGTAGTAAAATTAACGATAAAAGAGCGACTGAAAAAAACAATTGAATAATACCGGCAGGAATTATCCCTATAACAATTAATGTATATATTTCAACTAGAATAGCAAAGATAATAATACTAAAAACAATAGCATTCGTTAATCGAATTCCTCTTTTGTCAAAAGAGTCCATTTGATCGGTTATACCAATATTTATGAGTTTTTTCAGCATTGGGGTAGTAAGTGAGGAATTATTTCTTGTTCTTCTTTATCAGCTCGATTATTTTTTGTTTTTGTTGTTCATCAAGGCTCATATTCAGAGAGTCGCTTGGCGTTTCTGACAGTAAAGCGTCAATTTGAGAGCTTAATTTTTGATAATTAGAGCAATCCTTACACATAGAAAGATGAAAGCGTAAGCCCATAACCTCCAACATGGAAAGTTTGGTGATTTTTGATTTCTCAATTATTTCGGTTGCTTTTTTACAAGACATCATATGGTTACCGGTTTTTCCAATTCAACGTTAAACAATCTTTCAGTTTCAGTTTTGAACGATGAATGATTTGCCAAAGGTTAGACTCTGAAATATTAAGTTCCTGACAAACTGTTTTTCCTTTTTGTGCGTCGATAAATCGCATCTTTATTACACTGCCCCAAAGTGGAGGAAGATTGTCGATACAAAGGTTGAAAACAATTAAAAAATCAGCGTTGTTGAGAAGATTTTCTGTATCTTCTTCAAACACAAAGGGGAGGTGATCTTTCTTCCAATTTCCTTTTTCGTCAAAGGATTCGGAAAGAATATCTTCTTTGGTTTCAGTTATGTTTTCTTTCGCTTTTTGTCTGTAATAGTCAAATATTTTATTTCTTAAGATAGAAGTCAGCCACGTTTTAGGTGAGCTTTCGCCTCTAAAAGTATGTATTTTAGTAACCGCCACAATATAAGTTTCTTGCACTAAATCTTCTGCTATCTCTTTTCGCTCTACTTTAGAAAAGGCGTAACGAAACAAATAGTCGCTATAGTCGTGAACCAATTGTTCTAAATTTATTTTGGTGGTTTTCATTTAAGAGGGTTATCAAAGAGTAATGCCGTTTAAATATGCTTATCGAACTTCGGTTTTCGAAAAAAAAATGATGAGCAAAGTTAACAATATATCAATATTAATAAATGAAGAGTAAAAGAAATTTTCATTGTCTAAAGAAACTAAAACTCATTTTCTTACCGCTCTTTTTACACACGTTAGGGATTGTATCCCTAACATGAAATGAAAGTAAGCACATAAAGCGTTTTTATCGCCCTCATACTTCTTCATATTTTATTTCCATAGCTGGGGCTATGCTCAATGCAATGAACTCTATGGAGAATTTGAAGAATTTATTTTTTTCAAGACTTAGGCGTAAAATTTTTGTTGTAACGAGTTACTATAAAATTTTACAACGACAGTATTGAGAAAAAGAAAGATTCAAAAATTCTTAAAGTTTATTGTTTTGAGCATAAGCAAAATAATTTTTCATCGTCTGAGAACTACAAATTCCACTTTCTTGCACTTATTTCATTCCGCGTTAGGGATTGTATCCCTAACACGGGACATCTGAGCACAATAAAACGGTTTTATTTTCCTTATCCTTCTTCAAAATTATTTTCCATAGCTGGGGCTATGCAAAAGAATTTTTCATCGTCTAAGAAAACTAAACTCCGTTTTCTTTGCACT
>JALTUD010000040.1:0-7412 GCA_027047735.1 Flavobacteriales bacterium
TTCGACTTTCGATGAACCTGCAGAAAGACACGTAAAGGTAGCTAACATCGTTTTGGAAAAAGCTAAAAGATTGGTAGAAAGTGGTCATGATGTTTGTATATTATTGGACTCTATAACACGATTAGCTAGAGCTTACAATACAGTAATGCCAGCTTCGGGCAAAGTATTGTCCGGAGGTGTAGATGCTAATGCTTTACACAAACCAAAACGTTTTTTCGGAGCAGCCAGAAACATAGAAAAAGGAGGCTCGTTAACCATTTTGGCAACAGCTCTTACCGAAACAGGCTCTAAAATGGACGAAGTAATATTTGAAGAATTTAAAGGGACAGGAAATATGGAACTTCAATTAGATAGAAAAATTGCTAACAGAAGAATTTTCCCGGCAATCGATATTCTAAATTCAGGTACGAGAAGAGAAGATTTACTATTATCCAAAGAAGAATTACAACGTGTTTGGTTACTGAGAAAATACATGGCTGACATGAAGTCGATTGAAGCAATGGAGTTCTTAAAAGACCGTATGCAAACTACTCGAAGCAACGAAGAATTTTTGGCTTCAATGAATGGATAATCAAAGTTCATTTCGTTAAAGGTTTGCGGATTTAAGGTTATAGAAAAAGTACATATTTGACGATATGTACTTTTTTTATATCCCTAAGTCAACCTCCATTTAGTCTCTTTACAAAATTCACTAAAATGGTATAAATCCAAAAATTATAACAAAAAAAAGTATGCACGCATAACAATTTTTTATTACTTTTGGGGAGCGAAACAACTTCCAATATTCCAATAAAGGTAATTATGAAGGAGTGTTTTACGGAATTTGTTTACTTTAAATTGGTTCGAAGAAAAATAATTATTAATTAAACGTATAAAATAACAGATTATGAAATTATTAGTTTGTATCAGTAAAGCACCTGATACTACGTCTAAGATTGCGTTTACAGACAACAACACAAAATTCGATGAGAATGGCGTGCAATACATTGTAAACCCATATGACGAATGGTATGCATTAGTAAGAGCACTGGAATTAGTAGAAGCAAAGGGAGGTACGGTTACCACAATTACTGTTGGAACAAGTGCTGACGACGCCACAATTAGAAAAGCATTGGCGATAGGAGCAAATGATGCTGTTAGAATAGATACTGAAGCAAAAGATGCGTACTATGTCGCAAAACAAATTGCTGAGTATGCAAAAGACAAAGGATACGATATTGTACTTACCGGGAAAGAGACGATTAATTACAACGGGGCTCAAATCGGTGGAATGATAGCCGAGTTATTAGACATGCCTTATGTTTCTTTAGCAGAAAAACTTGATGTTGATGGAGATACTGCAAAACTGGAAAGAGATGTGTTAGGAGGAACGGAAGTAGTTGAAGTTAAATTACCATTCGCCCTTAGTGCGGCAAAAGGAATGGCGGAGCAACGTATTCCAAATATGAGAGGGATTATGGCGGCAAGAAAAAAACCTTTACAGGTTGTTCCTCCGGTAGATGTAGAGCCTTTAACAGAAGTTATTTCTTATGAAATGCCTCCTGCTAAATCGGCATGTAAATACATTGATCCCGATAATATGGATGAATTGGTAGAATTGTTACACAACGAAGCAAAAGTTATTTAAGATATGTCAGTATTAGTATTTGTAGAATCAAAACACGGGAAAGTCTCAAAAGCAGGTTTTCAAGCCGTTACTTACGGAAGTAAAATTGGTGAAGTTACGGCGGTAACTTTTGGAGATGTTGACCCTTCTGTATTAGGAGAATATGGTGCAAAAAAAGTATTATTGCACAAAGGCTTAAAAGAAGCAAATGATCAACAATCAACACGTTTGGTTGTTGAAGCAGTAAAAGAAACCGGAGCAGATATTATTGTTTTTTCTAAAGACCAAGCAGGAAAAGCAATTGCGTCTAGAGTTTCGGCAGCATTGGAAGCCGGACTTGCTTCCGGAGCAATAGCACTACCGGTAACCGATAATGGTTTTGTAGTTAAAACAAATGTTTTTTCAGGAAAAGCGTTTGCTAACGTTAAGATTAAAACCGATAAAAAAATCATATCTTTGATTCCTAACTCTTTCCCGGCGGAAAAAGTAGGCGGAACAGCAGAAATTGTAGAAGTTTCTTATGATTTAGGAGAGGCAGGAGTAAAAGTTCTCGAATTAAAAACTCAAGGAGAAGGAGTTCCTTTACCGGAAGCTGAAATAGTAGTTTCAGGAGGTAGAGGATTAAAAGGACCTGAAAATTGGTGGATGATTGAAGACTTAGCTAAAACTCTTGGTGCAGCAACAGCTTGTTCAAGACCTGTTGCCGATATAGGTTGGCGACCTCATCACGAACATGTAGGACAAACCGGTTTGGCTATTCGTCCAAATTTATATATTGCAGCCGGTATTTCAGGTGCTATTCAGCATTTGGCCGGAGTGAATGGCAGTAAAACGATTGTTGTTATTAATACAGATCCTGAAGCTCCGTTCTTTAAGGCAGCTGATTACGGTGTAGTTGGTGATGCGTTTGAAGTATTACCAAAACTAAACGAAGCTGTAAAAAAATTTAAAGCTAACCAATAAATTTCGTTTATATAAAAGAGCTTTGAATAAAAGTTTTATAAAAATCCGATAGTGGTTACTATCGGATTTTTTTGTCAAAAAAATGTGTTATTTTGGTCGTTAATTAGAAAAATATACTAAATTTAACGTCAAAGGGCTACTTTATTTATGATTAAATTTCTACTATCTTTAGTTGGGGTACTTTTCGTTTCCATTGGTATCGGACAAAATCCGATTGTTCTTACCGATGAAAATTTGGGAGAATCCTTTACCAATTATGCCGAGCTGTTAGAAGACAAAGAACATAAGCTCTCTATCAAAGATATATTATCAAACAAAACATTACCATTCACTCCCTGTCAAAACAAAATAGAACAGATAGATTTTACAAGTTCTACCTATTGGATGAAGTTTTCCGTTCAAAACCAAACACAATATAATCGTTTTGTTACCAATATAAGTAGAACATTTATTGATGAAGTTATTTTTTATGAAGTAGAAGGAGATTCTGTATTAAAAAAACACATCGCCGGAGATGCATTTACGCTCAAAGAAAGAACTACCAAAACAGTAGAAAATTTATTTTATTTTCTTTTACAACCTAATCAGAAAAAAGATTTTGTCGTAAAATTTAAAAGCGATGGTGAAATTATTCGTATCCCTTTAATTATTAATACACCCGACGGTTACTTCATGTCTATCAGGTTACGCTCTTTTTTCTTGGGGGTATTTTATGGTTCTGTTTTACTAATTTCCATACTGTATTTGCTCTATTATAAAGGATTGAGAGACAAAACTCTGTTGTATTATTCCATCTATTTGTTATTTGTATTTATGCTGCAATTTACATTGGATGGTTTTACCTATTATTATTTATTTTCCGAAAAACTTCATTTTTTAGAACCCTACACCGTAGTCGTCTTTGCTTCGCTTGCCCCCTACTCTTTTTTGATATTTGTAAAAAACTACTTAAATATCAGACAAAATTACCCGGAATTTTGTCGTTATTTTAAAATCGCTGAAACTTTGATTATAGCTGTAGGAATTTCT
The DNA here is from genome assembly GCA_027047735.1 of Flavobacteriales bacterium. Classification (GTDB taxonomy): domain Bacteria; phylum Bacteroidota; class Bacteroidia; order Flavobacteriales_D; family Parvicellaceae; genus S010-51. The sequence continues at coordinate 3,599 of JALTUD010000040.1, forward strand.
ACTTTTATTCCGGGTAAAATTCATGAATTATCCTATTTACTCGTAAACTTTGTTTCATTAATAACGCTTTTATGGGTCCTATTTATCGTCTTATTTATTAAGATGAATAACGAGCGACGATATTTTTTCTTTTCTTCCGCTATATTCTTTCTGGTCATTAGTGCCGTATTATTCATTTTAACCAATGTAAGAATATTGGAGAATGAATTTTTGTTTAAATATTCCATGAAAATAGGAGCGGCAATCGAAATTTTCTTTCTTACACTAGCGATGTCTCAAAAACTGTATGAATTACAACGAGATAAACAACTCGCACAAGAAAAAGCCTTAAAAAGCCTAGAAGAAAAAAACAAGTTAATCGACACCCAAAAAGAAATGTTACGGGCACAGGTAAAAGAAAGAACTCAAGAACTTGAGACACAAAAAGAACAGCTAGCCCACCAAAACAGAGAAATAATAGATAGTATCAATTACGCAAAACGCCTGCAAGATGCCCTTATTCCTTCTATAGAAGAAGTAAAAAAAATAATTCCAAATTCTTTCGTACTCTTTAAACCTAAAGATATTGTAAGCGGAGATTTCTATTGGATTGCACAAACAAAAACAAGCCACGACAACACTCCCAAAAAACAAAAAACGATAATCACCGTAGCCGACTGTACCGGTCATGGTGTACCCGGTGCTTTTATTAGCGTTATAGGGCTAAACATCTTTAACCAAGCACTAAAAGAAAAATCAATCAACACCCCGGCAGAAACCCTGGACTTTTTGAACAAACAATTTTATAACACAGTAAACAAACATAAAGAAACACAAATAGGCACCGTAATTCGTGACGGAATGGATTTAGCCATGTGTGCAATTGACAAAGAAAGTTTGGAACTGGAATTTTCCGGAGCAAAAAACCCGGTTTATATCATTCGCGAAAATGAACTGATAGAAATAAAAGGAGATAAACAACCAATCGGCTTTACCGAAAAAGAAAACTCATTTAAGTTACATAAGTTTCAACTGAAAAAAGGAGATATCCTATATCTCTCAACCGACGGGTACGCCGATCAATTTGGAGGTGAAAGAGGAAAGAAATTCAAATACAAGCCCTTCAAAGAACTATTGCTCAAAATAGCCTCATTGGATATGGAACAGCAACGAAAAATACTTGAAGACACCTTCATAAAATGGAAAGGTAACCTTGAGCAATTAGACGATATTTGTATAATTGGAATACGTATATAGTCCCATAATCTATTTTTATTGTATCAAGCATCTATTTTGTGAATAATTATTTTTACTTTTGCTTACACTATTTATCTGAATTAAATAATTAAACTAAAATATTATGGATTGGTTAGTATATCCTTTACAAGATGGGTTCAATTGGTTATTTGAAAACACATTAGAACCATTGGGAAATATCCCGAATTACACATTTATAGTCCTAGGTTTTGTCGGTTTGTTCACTTGGCTTTCTTACCAAGCTAAATACAACAAAGAAGCAGAGTCAGACCCCAATCAAATTAAGTAGAATTTTGATGATTTGGGCGTTCCCCTTTTCTGCAAAACAAACATAACGCTCTCGCGTAACGTTTGTTTTGCAGAAAAGGGTCGGGCTATCACTACTCACTCTTTTGTGTTGCATAAGTGCAACAACACAAAAGGAGTTCAAACATGCCGTTCTATCCCTAACGCAAGTGGAATGAGTGCATAGAAAGTGAGTTTTAGTTTCTTTAGATGATGAAAAAATTCTTTGCATAGCCGAGCTATGGAAATAATTTTCGAAGAAATATAAAGGAAATAAAAGCACTTTATAGTGCTCATTATACTTGTGTTAGGGATAAGTCCCTAACGCGAGTCAGGTAAGTGTAAAGAAAACGGAGTTTAGTTTTCTTAGACAAAAAATCGTTACTTGAACTCAAAACAAAAGAACTTATGGGATTTAAAAATCACTACCCAATACACTAAGTGTTTGAGTATCGCCTACAAATTGAAAATATTTCGAACACCAAACAAAAAACAATACGTAACACAGATACTTTATAAATGAATAAGTCAGTACATTCTTTAAAAGGTATCTTACACAAAATTCCCATTCCCTTGCAAATTACTCTAAAAGTATATTTGTTGGGAATGGGAATTTTTTCATTGTTTCGTATCATTCTGTTTCTATTCAATTGGGAAGACACCCAAGCACAGTCATTAACTGATGTCTTGACTAGTTTGTTTATCGGAATGCGTTTCGATACCACTATTTCCTGCTACATACTCGCAGTACCTTTGGTTGTATTGCTGACAAATTATTATCTGTTAAAATGGAATAAATTTCTGTTTTTGGTTTCAATACTATTCATTGCTGTTTTATACACCTTATCCTTTGCCGTAGAAGCAACCGATATTCCTTTCTTCAATCATTTTTTTGACCGTCTTAACATCTCCGTATTTCTTTGGAATAATAATGCAGACTTTGCCTTGGATATGTTATTTAAAGAATGGGAGTATTTAGGTTCTTTTCTTCTGTTTTTATCGGTTAGTTTTTTATTTTACCGCACCTTAATTCCCATTTATAAAAAATACTCTGTTTATTCAAAACCTGCCAACACACCTTTAATAGAACTAACTTATACACTTGTATTCTTAACGATTTTCTTTTTCTCATTAAGAGGTAAAATAAATTTTGATGTTCCTCCACTCGATACTCGCGACGCCTATCATAGCACTTACCCATTTGCCAATAAGATAACGTTAAACCCCGTATTTACTCTGTTGCGAAGTTTAATCGATTCTTTAGACCCCAAAAACAAAACATTGCATCTAATTGATAATGAAAAAGCTGTTAAGAATGTTCAGCATTACCTGCAAATAAAAGAACAAAAATACGACAGCCCAATTGCTAGAGATGTCGTTCAACACTCAAAGCAACAACCAAATGTTGTCTTAATACTTATGGAAAGTATGACAAGACATAAAATGGGTAGATACGGTAATCCGTTAAACCTTACTCCAAACTTGGATTCTCTGGCAAAAAACGGATTAGCATTTGACAAAATTTATTCAGCAGGTATCCATACCTATAACGGCATCTTTTCTACACTCTTTTCGTTTCCTGCGGTATATCGAAAACAACCTCTCAAAACCTCTCCGATTAAAGAGTACTACGGATTACCACAAGTACTGAAAGAAAAAGGATACAATACCAACTTTTTTATCACCCACGATGAGCTTTTTGACAATGTCGGAGCTTTTTTAAGAGCTAATGGTTTTGATCGTGTTTACAGTGAAAAGGATTATCCTCAAGACAAAATACTGGGAACTTGGGGAGTTCCTGACGATTATCTTTTTGAATTTGGAACAGCCAAATTAAATGAGTTAGCCCAAGCAAAACACCCCTTCTTATCTGTGTTTTTGACGTGTAGCGACCATTCACCTTATGTTATTCCTTCTTATTTTCAGCCCAAAAACAATAATGTATCCCAACAAATCGTAGAATATGCCGATTGGTCAATCGGTCAGTTTCTAAAATCTTGTTCAAAACAAGACTGGTTCGACAACACTCTTTTTGTATTTGTTGCCGACCATGGCCAACCTATGAATGTAGTTTACGATATGCCTTTGGCGTTTAATCAAATTCCCTTTATTATTTATGCTCCCGATTTAATTCATCCGGAAAGCATTGATAATTTAGGATTACAAGTTGATGTTTTTCCTAGCATTATGGGAGTTTTGGAACAGTCCTACATCAATAACACTTTGGGAATAAATCTTAGAGAACAGAAAAGAGAGTTTGCTTTCTTTTCAGCCGATGATAAAATAGGAGTTC
>JALTUD010000040.1:7422-9124 GCA_027047735.1 Flavobacteriales bacterium
GTTTGTTTCTTATACATTATAAAGACGAAAATGAATATCTCTACAATTACAAAAACAAAAACACAACTTCTATTTATGATAAGTACCCTAAGCAAGTAGAGAAAATGAAAAAATATGCTTTTTCGTTTATACAAGCTACCGATTGGTTGACCCGCCAAAACAAACAAAGAAAACCACAACTTAAGTAAAAACACATTTTATGCGAATAGCTATCTTAGATACCGTTCACCCGATTATCGCCGAATATTTAAAAGCAGAAGGACACCAAATAGACTTCCATTACGAAACAACTCGAAGGGATTTTTTAGCGATTATTGAAAATTATGAGGGAATTATTCTACGAAGCAGAATTAAAATGGATAAAGATTTGCTTCAACAAGCTCAAAACTTAAAGTTTATCGGTCGTCCCGGAGCGGGGCTTGAAAATATAGATTTGGAATATTGCGAACAAAAAGGTATTAAAGTTTTTCGCTCACCGGAGGGGAATATGGATGCTGTTGGTGAACATATTTTGGGAATGTTGTTTTCGTTGTTTAAGAATATAAATAAGTCCGCATTAGAAGTTAAAGAAGGAAAATGGCTTCGCGAAGAAAACAGAGGTGTGGAACTAAAGAAAAAAACAGTCGGCATTATCGGTTATGGTTATATGGGGAGTACATTAGCTAAAAAACTTCAAGGGCTGGAAGTTAAGGTCATTGCTTACGATAAATACAAAACCGGCTTTTCTACAAATTATGTAGAAGAGGTTTCGCTTGAAAGATTATTTAAAGAAACTGACATTTTGAGTTTACACACTCCATTGACTCCCGAAACTCATCATTTAATTAACGAGGAATTTATAAATCGTTTTGCTAAGGATATTTATATCATAAATACAGCTAGAGGAAAATCATTGGTAACCAAAGATTTAGTTCAGGCACTAAAAACGAAAAAAGTCAAAGGAGCTTGTTTGGACGTTTTGGAATATGAGTCTTCGAGCTTTGAATTTTTGGATAAAAATACAATGCCGGAACCTTTGAAATATCTGTTAAAACAAAACAATGTTATTATTACGCCACATATTGCAGGTTGGACACACGAAGCAAAATATAAAATGGGGGAAATATTGGTCAATAAAATTATTGCTGTTTTCGGAAAAGAACAGTAATCTTTTCCCGCTATGGATTCAGTATATTAAGTGCCGCTGTTAGAGGATTGAGCTTTATGCCCAAGGTTAAACCTATGCTGTAAAAATTGAAATCATAATCTATTGTTGCATCGTAAGTGGAATTGTAAGTACCTCGCAGATGTGAATAATATTGAAAAAATTCGATGTACCACGTTTTATTCCATAAAATAAATTGACTTCCTACACTACCTTTTAAATAAGTGGAAAATTGACTATTGTTTCCTGTATTGTCTCCTTGATTCAGGTTTCTTAATCCTCCACCTGTTGCTTTTATGTAGAAACTTATTTGATCGTTGTTATAGATGTCTCCTTTCAGCGATATGTACGTGGGGCGGTGAGGTATTCTCAATTCGTGTTTGTCGGAAGTGGAATAAACATAGACTGTATTGCTATGTGTTCCGATACCAAATTCTGCTTCAAAACGATTTAGAAAACGTCCCCCGATTGATAAATCACCTCCGATAGAACGTACACCAAAATTAAGTCCGAAGTCAACAAAAAAACGCTTATTGAATGTTACATAATTAGTGTTAC
>JALTUD010000041.1 GCA_027047735.1 Flavobacteriales bacterium
ATAGTAGCTGTATATGCTCCTCCAACCATTAAAACATTTGCCCATACTCTTTTACCGTAATCCGAACTTATTGGATTTATATTTTGGACATTCAATCGCTCGTATTCAACTGTTCCTAGTAGGGAAGGAGTAAATTGATAGCGCGTAAATAAACCAGCACCATAATATTTAAAAGATTGTATATAAGTGTTTGTACTTGCCGGGCCGTAATAAACATATCTAGCCGAAACACCTGCTGACCATTGATCGGTTAATTTGTAACCTACCATAGGTGAGAGAGCAAGGTATAATATACCTCCACTTATACCAAAACCACCACTTCCTCCAGTGTAAAGCCTGTCTTTGAAAGGTATAGATTGCTCTGTTGTATCCTCATAATAATCATCTTGAGAAGATGAATCATCTTGTGCAAAAGATATTTTAATGAGTGATACGAATCCTAATGTTAAAAGTATAGAACGGAAAACAGTTTTCATATTATTCTATAATCAATTTTTGAGTGATGTTGTTTTTAGTGTTGTTTATTCTGACAAAATAAATTCCTTTAGATAGTGTATTTGTTGGTAAAGAAAAGAATTGTTGCCCACTTGGTAAATTCCCATTAAAAACAGTAAGAACTTTTTTGCCCACTAAATCGACAATGTCTATGCTTATTTTTTCTTGTTGATTCAAATAAAACGAAAGAGAAGCGTTACCGTTGGTTGGATTAGGATAGAGAGATAAATCATTTAAAAATTTATTTTCTTCTACCGTTACAACTCCATCGATGTTAATATCATCAATGTAAAGATTATTTCCGCCTCCTTTGTTTTCAAAGATGAATTTAATTCTAAAATCACTGGTTAAGTAACTGGATAAACTAGTTGAGTTTATAGTAGCTGTTTTCCATTCGTTTTGCGTAGGTATAAAATCGCTACTTCTTGGAGAAGCTGTTTGTAAGGTGGTTCCTTGCAATACTTTTTTAGTTACCCATGTCTGTCCGCAATTTTTAGAAACTTTTACAATTAATTTATCTCCTGCATTTGAACCTTTGGTTGTATAAGCATATTTGAATGAAAGCGAAGCAGATAAATTCAAATCTAATGTGATAGAAGTACTTTCTAATATGGTAGTACTGGGATCTTCTGCATAAGCATTGACTTTAACGGATTTTGTTCCGCTATAGCCTACACCATCGGTTAATTCCCAATTAGCTCCGACCGGTGAAGCTTCCAAAAACCAATTAGCTGAAGGAAGGATTGTTTCATACTCAAAACTTTCGTGAATTGGAGCGATACCTGTTTCAGATAAAACAGTTATAAAATCTTGAACTGTATTACTAACTGTGCCGTTAGCATTAGAAACGGTTAATGATACCGGATAACTACCGGGAGAGTTATAAGTTACACTGGGGTTTTGTTGTGTCGATGTTGCAGGAGAACCTCCGACAAAAGTCCAGCTCCAACTGGTTGGGTTGTGATAAGACTGGTCGTCGAATTGAACAGTTTGTCCATTACATATTATTCGATTCTCTGCATCAAATTTTGCTTTACATAAAGGAGGATTTGATGTTGCTCCTACTGCAATTAGATTGCTTGTTGTCCAAACATTATTTCTACCTGCTACTGATGAGGTTATAGCGGCTCTCATTCTTGTTTTTTGTCCGGGTGTAAACATTTTAGAACAATACGAGTAATCCATGTAATTTTCTGCATTATCTATTTGGTCAAATCCGTAGAACGGGTCTATGCCGGTACAGGTATTGGCATTTAAGTTGCAGGTGGTTAATCCAATACAGTTAGGTGTATCATCTACTCCGTCATCGTTGTTACAGCTACTTGAATTGCCAGGGTTGTTATTTCCTCCCCATGTATGACTTAAATTTAGCCAGTGCCCCACTTCATGTGTTAACGTTCTAGCTGTGAAGGGGCTACTTGTTCCTATTTCTCCAACGTAATTTGAAAGAACAAAAACACTATTGTAATACATATTATTCCCTGTTCCCCACATTGGGTTAAAGGTATAGCCTCCTGCTCCTCCTATTGATTTGCAGATGATAACATTCAAGTAGTTGGAAGGACTCCAATTTCCTTGGTAAACATCGTTTCCATTTATAACTGCGTTTACTTGGTCTTGTCCATCGTATGAATCGTTTTGAGTATCGTTTGTTAAGGGGGATTGGGTATGGGTGATTCCACTAAAGCATTGACCATTTGGTGCAATGGTAGCAAGAACAAATTCTATTTCTATATCAGCAGGCATTCCTTGAAAGGCTGAAACTACATTATTAGCATCTGTATTCAAACGTCTAAAATCCCGATTTAAAACTCTTAATCCGTCTAATATTTGTTCATCGCTTATCTTTTCTGTTCCTCCGTTGTGTAATAGGTGAAAAACGATTGGGATTTTATAAACTGTACCTGATTTTTCTTGATTCTGCTTTAACAAGGTTTCTTGTTGTTGCATGATTTGTTGCCCTTTTTGATATTTGAAGGCTAAATCAGGGTCTTGTAATAACTGCTCTAATTTTTTATGGGTAGTACAATATTCGACGCTTTCTCCATCTCTGGTGTTTGAAAGGTCTATTGCATTGTTCTGTGAAAATGTTTGAGTAGCAAACGCTAATCCCGCGATGATTAAGAAATATTGTTTCATTTTATGAGTGTACTTAATGTTTTAGATTTCCTAAGATAAGAAAAATAAATGAGAGTTGGTTGATATTTTTGTGAATTAGTGTTAATTCAATATAAATCCTTACAATGTTGTTACATAAAGATTCTTTTTTATTGAAAGAGTTGCCTGAACGTTTGTTGTTTTGAAAGTGAGCAAAAGAA
>JALTUD010000042.1 GCA_027047735.1 Flavobacteriales bacterium
CGGAATATCCCAAAAAGAATTGTATTTGATGATTACTAATCAATCCTGTATTGATGAGCGTTTTTATTTGTTCAAAATCTCCCCCTGTATAAAGCCCTTCTTTCACTTTAACACTTCCCTCAATTTCGTCGCCAAGTGTATGCAGATAATAGATGTTATTCGGACTCATAGGACCACCCAATCCCACTTTAATATCCTCGGCATTAATCTCAGGAATAAGTTGAGATAAGGTTAAATCCAACGGGTTGTTCACAACGTAGCCAAACGAACCATCTTTATTATGTTCGCACAGACAGACAATAGAACGCTGAAAATACTTATCGTCATTAAACGGTTCAGAAATCAAAATCGTTCCTTTCGCAGGAGCTAATTTATTCATCTTAGATATATCAAAAATTTCTTTCATAGGTTTCATAATCATATAATTTTAAAGTGAGTATGTTGTTGGGCGTTCCCCCAATTAACCCAAACAACATATCGCTCTCGCGAAACGTTGTTTGGGTTAATTGGGGTCGGGCTATCCGTTATATCTTTTGGTTTGCATATATGCAACAAACCAAAAGGATGCCACTTCTATCCCTAACGCAGGTGAAATTGGAGGATAGAAAGTGAATTTTGGATTTCCTAGACGATGAATAAAAATTTTGCAAAGCAACAGCTATGGGAAATTTTTATGAAGAAGGATAAGGAATCCAAAAACGCTTTACATCTTCAATTTTATGTGTGTTAGGGATACAAATCCCTAACGCGGACGAATTATCAACAACATTATTAAGCCGTCATCATACAATCAATAATTATGCTAATTTTGCAGGTAAAACCGTTAAAATATGCAAAATAAACCAATTTACAACTATTTCTATTATTTAACCGCAATATTATTATTGATTTCGGGCTTAGGAAAATTGTTTGGGGGCGGAGAATTTATTCAAGGTTTATTTCCCTTTGATTTACGTTGGGTTGAGGACGGATTGTCGGGATGGATGATAGCTTCCGTAGCTGTAAGAATACTTACCATTATCGAATTGTTCACGGCAATAACAATGCTATTCCGTATAGTTGGGAAAAAGGTTCTTGTTTCTTTACTATTGTTACTTGTCATTGTTTATGTCGTAGATTTTATACTAGGATTGAATGCCGTTTTGTCAGTAAACGAATCGCTGTTTTATCTTTTTCATCCGGTACTTAGCTTTGGATTGTTTCCTTTATTTTTGGTAGGAGTATGGATGATTTCAAAATCTACATTAACGAAAACTTCGTGGTGGAGTTTGTTAGTAGGGGGACTTGTCATTGGAGGAGTATTCGCGTTAAATCCCCTTTTTATAGATGATTACGAAAGCAAACCGAAAGAATATACATACAAAGCCAAAGACTGGGAAATTATAAAATCAAAATTCAAAGAGCAGGACATCGACTTAAACCAAGGTAATTATTTAATCGCTTTTTTTAGTACCAATTGCCCACATTGCAACGATTTGGCAAAAGCCTTTGGAACAACTTATCGAGGCTTTGGAAGTCAACGCAAAGTAGTACTCGTTTTTCCCGGAAATGAAGAAGATACCAAAGCCTTTATTGAAAGAAATAAGTCTGATTTTCCGTACATTCGGGTAACACCTGATGAATTTACCAAAGCAGCCGGATTTGCCTTTCCTTCGCTTTTTGAAATAGACAAAGGAAAACCTGTTTTGCATTGGACGGGGACGTCCTTTAATTTTAAAGTCAGAGATGAGCAATTTTCAAAGTAAATCTTTTTATTGATATTAAAATACTTACCTTTATAGCCGAAAATTTATAAACTATTACACAATGGGAAAAGATAGATACCAAGCACACGATTATTATTTAATGGACGACATGCTAACCGAAGAGCATAAAATGATTAGAGATGCCGCTCGAGCATGGGTAAAAAAAGAAGTTAGTCCTATCATTGACGATTATTACGAAAGAGCTGAATTTCCAAAGCAAATAATACCCGGTTTGGGAGCAATAGGAGGTTTTGGTCCTTATATTCCTGAAGAGTACGGAGGAGCAGGTTTAGACCAAATATCATACGGATTAATTATGCAAGAATTAGAACGTTGCGACTCAGGTTTGCGTTCTACATCTTCAGTACAAAGTTCGTTGGTTATGTATCCGATTTGGAAATTCGGTTCGGAGGAACAAAAGAAAAAATATTTACCAAAATTAGCTACAGGTGAGTATATGGGATGTTTCGGTTTAACTGAGCCTGATTATGGTTCTAACCCCGGAGGAATGATTTCCAATATCAAAGATATGGGAGATTATTACTTGTTAAACGGTGCTAAAATGTGGATTTCAAATGCTCCGTTTGCCGATGTAGCGGTGGTTTGGGCTAAAAACGAACAAGGTAGAATCAAAGGAATGATTTTGGAAAGAGGTATGGAAGGTTTTGAAACACCGGAAATGCACGGAAAGTTATCTTTGAGAGCTTCGGCAACCGGAGAGTTGATTTTTAACGATGTGAAAGTTCCGAAAGAAAATATTTTACCGGGGAAAGATGGATTGGGAGCTCCGCTTCAATGTTTGGATAGTGCACGTTTCGGAATTGCTTGGGGAGCAATAGGTGCAGCCTTGGATTGCTATGATTCTGCTCTTAGATATTCAAAAGAGCGTATTCAATTTGGTAAGCCGATTGCTTCTTTTCAGCTAACGCAAAAGAAATTAGCTGAAATGATAACGGAGATTACCAAAGCCCAATTATTAACGTTCCGTTTGGGGCAGTTGAGAAATGAAGGTAAAGCAACTTCAGCTCAAATCTCTATGGCTAAGCGTAACAATGTTGATATGGCAAT
>JALTUD010000043.1 GCA_027047735.1 Flavobacteriales bacterium
TTCTATTACTGATTCAACTCTTATTCGTTCATTTTGGAAAACCGATTACCCATTTGCACGACCAGAAAATTACGACCCCATTTCTTTTATAAATATGGCGTCTTCAACTATTAAAACTGAAAAAGATACCTTCCGAATCGGAGTGACAATGATTGGCGAATTTCCAAAAAATTGGGTAAAAAAAGAACATATTGAAAATTTGATTAAACTTTTAGATTCGAAAGAAAAGTGTGGATGTCTTTTAAATCCTCTTTCTTCTTACATTCCAACTGATGATTATGCTGAAAAAGGTGGTTACGCAGGTGTTTTTATCAAAGCGTTTAAAGAAAATAAAAAAGTAGATTTAGGACTATATTCCTGTCCGAAAGTTGACGAAAAACTAAATATAGAACTCATAAATTGGTGGAAAGAAAGAAAATAATTCCAGTTGCCTAACAAAAAAAAACATAGTGCATTTGGTAGGTAGTGCTAACCCCAGAGATGAGAGCGTTAAATAAACATAGTGCAAACCCGAAAATTTGGAGCATTGAAATGCCAAATATACCATATTTAAACCGTTGGTAACTATGAAAAAAATGAAATCCCCTCTATTAATGTTTTTGCTAATCTTTATGGTAAAAATATATAGCATTGGGCAAAATGATATAGACTTAAAAAAGCCTAGAAGAATGCAAGTAGCAATAGCTCCTGTTTCTGCATTTTATTTACAATATGGTTTTTTAACTCCAATCATTAGTAAAAATAATTCCATAAAAAACATAAGTGCAATAGGGATTGAATATATAGGAAGTTATTCTATAAGCAGGTCCATCTTAATTAATAGTTCCTTTTCTATAAATCAAACTTTACCATTTGAACTTGATATTGAAAATACCAGATATAAAATAAAAGGATATTCTTCAAGTATTCTTTTTTAACCAATACCTTTCTCCAACTATTGCTATACAACCTCAATTAAGACTTGATAGACTTATATTAAGTATTCGATTCTCAACTGGATTAGACATTACCAAAACTAGATGGAAAGAGAATGGAAATTATACTGATAATTTAACAAAACAATCAATGACAAATTATAGAATAACCTCTAGCCTTGCTTGGAATTTATACTCTAAAAGAAAAAAATAAACAGTTGCTAACACTAGACATAGCACATAGGAAGTTTTTCTGTTTTAGAAAGTGTAGAGATGAACGATTGACAGTCAAATGTAAAGTCTGGCTATTGGAAAAATAAAAATTCAACAGATAATGTTTACATTTGGCTAAGAGATTTCTAAAAGCTAACTGCTGGTCATCTTCTCTATGAGTTATATATTTGACGTTGAAAAAAACTAAGTTTTTAACGCTCAGTTTTTTATAATTAATGCCGTTGTGAGCTGTTCCTTTTTTAGATGAATTCCTTTGGTGTTAATTATAAAAAAAATGAGTATTTGGATTCTGGAGTTTAATAATGGTAACGACAAGCAATAACTGCTAATACTTCGTTCTCAAAAGAATAAATCTATGTTCTCCGTCCATTCTTCTGGACTAATATTCCTGCAAATCGTGTTTTAGTGTTTCCTGATTTCTAATTCCACTGAGCGAGTCCCTGAGTGTAGATTTAATACCAATTGAATATTGAAAAGAGATAAAAGAAGGTGAGTTTTAGTTTTTTTACCGCTCATTCTTCTCGCTTTAGGGATTGTATCCCTAAAGTGAGTAAAATAGACGGTATAAAGCGTTTTTTGATTCTTTATCCTTCTTCAAAAAATATTTCCATAGCGGGTGCTATACAAAAGAATTTTTCATCGTCTAAAGAAATTAAAACTCATTTTCTTAGCACTCATTCCACTTGCGTTAGGGATAGAACGGCGTGTTTGAACTCCTTTTGGTTTGTTGCATATATGCAAACCAAAAGAGTGAGTAGTGATAGCCCGACCCTAATTGACAAAACAAACGTTTCGCGAGAGCGTTATGTTTGTTTTGTCAATTAGGGGAACGCCCAAATAATCATAATCTTCTTTATTCGTGTTTGTTGCGTAACTTTACATAAGTTATTTGAAAGAAAAAAAATATTATTATCATTACAAGCTATATATGTGTTATTTTTGTGGAAATTAATATTTTTAAATGATATCAGTAAATAAATTGTCCTTGTTTTTGGGAGGGAAAGAGCTTTATAAAGATGTTTCTTTTCGTATTACTAAAGTAGATAAAATAGGGCTTTCGGGGAAAAATGGTGCAGGGAAATCTACCATGCTTAAATTGCTTACCGGTTATCACAAACCGACTGAAGGTGCAATTTCTATTGCTAAAGGGTTGAGGTTGTGTTATTTGCCTCAAGAATTATTTAGTGGTTCTACTTTGCCTATTATAGAGGAGGTGAAAACGGCAAACGCTTATATTAAAAGCATTACTGACAGATTGGAGGAGATTAATGTGGAGTTGGAAACACGTCAGGATTATGAGTCGGATTCTTTTTTGCAGTTATTGGATGAATTAGCGGAATTGAATGATGCTTTTTCTCTGCACGGCGGGAATGATGTAGCGGAACAGTCGGAAACGATATTGAAAGGTTTAGGTTTTTCGGATGAGGATTTGGAACGTCCGATGAATGAATTTAGCGGGGGTTGGCAAATGCGTGTTGAGTTGGCGAAGTTGTTGGTACAAGCTCCCGATGTTTTGTTGTTGGATGAGCCGACTAATCACTTGGATATCGAGTCGATTGAATGGTTGGAAAATTACTTGAAACGTTATCCCGGAGCAGTGTTGCTGATTTCTCATGATAAGCAATTTTTAGATAATATTACCAATCGTACATTGGAGATTAAT
>JALTUD010000044.1 GCA_027047735.1 Flavobacteriales bacterium
AACAGAAGAACGGAAGTTAAGATTTTATAAGATAATTAGGGCGTTCCCATTACAGCATAAAAAAGCAGTTTCGTTGCACTACACTACTTTTTAACGCTGTAATGGTCGGGCTATCCGTTATATCTTTTGGGTTGCATATGTGCAACAACCCAAAAGGATGCCACTTCTATCCCTAACGCGAAACGATGAAATAACAACCTTATTGTTAAAAGTTTTTCAAGTTATAAAAAGAAACAAGAAACAAAACAATTAACTTGCCCGACTATGAGTTATATCGACACCATATTGGCATTATCCTTAGGTTGGGCAGGATTTAAGGGATTCCGCAAAGGGTTTATAATTGAAATCAGTAGCATCATTGCGTTAGTACTGGGTGTTTGGGGAGCTGTTCATCTTTCCTCAATAACAGCAGAATGGATAACAGGGAGAGTCGATGATAAATACATTCCGCTAATTTCCTTCTCGTTAACGTTTATTGCTATTGTAGCCGGAGTTTTTGCCATAGGAAAACTCTTGGAAAAAATTATAAACGTCATTCAATTAAAGTTTGTCAACAAAATCGCCGGAGCAGGTTTCGGTATTTTAAAAGCACTTTTAATCTCAGGTGTTCTCTTTTTGATAGTAGATGCTTACGATAAGAAATTCAACCTGATTTCCCAACAAACCAAAGATGAATCGGTGCTGTATTATCCCTTAGCACAATTTTCCCAAACAGTGATACCTGCCTTGCAAGACAGTTCTCTTTTTGGAAAGATAAACGTACCGCAAGTTGATGTAGATTCGTTACTTTTGCATAAAGCAATAGAAAGCCAAACCAAAGCAGAATAAAAATGTTAATAGATACACATACCCATTTGTACGTTTTAAAATTTGACGAAGACAGAGATGAAGTCATACAAAAATGTCTGGATAACGACGTAAAAAAAATGTTGTTGCCTTCCATTGATTCCGAAACAACCGAAGCTCTTCTTCAGTTGTCGGATGCTTATCCCGACATCTTTTATCCAATGATGGGAGTTCACCCAAGCTCCATCAACAAAGAATCTATCAATTTTGAGTTGGAAAATGCAAAAAAACACCTGTTTGGTTCTCGAAAGTTTATTGCCGTGGGTGAGATAGGTATTGATTTATATTGGGATAAAACAACATTACCCGAACAAATCGAAGCCTTTAAAATACAAGTCGATTGGGCAAAAGAATTGAACTTGCCTATCGTAATCCACGCCCGAGATGCTTTTGACGAAATCTTTGGGGTTTTAGATGAAATAAAGTACCCGGAGTTAAGAGGTGTTTTTCACTGTTTTACGGGAACTGAACAACACGCCGAAAAGATACTTTCTTACGGAGGGTTTAAGTTAGGCATAGGCGGGGTGGTAACGTTTAAAAATAGTACCTTGAGCGAAGTGCTGAAAAATGTAGATTTAAAGCATATAATCCTTGAAACAGATGCTCCGTATTTGGCACCAACCCCACATCGAGGAAAACGAAATTCAGGTGAATATCTTCCGCTGATAGGAGATAAATTAGCCGATATTTACAACTGCACCCTTCCCGAAATAGCCGAAATTACCACAAAAAACGCTAAGGAGTTGTTTGGGATTTAGAAATATTTTCTTAAAAAGGTGAAAATAAACCCTATATAATTTTAATCTTTGTTATAAAGTGACATAAAATACATATTTTCGTATTATCTATGAAGAAAAATACATTTATTACATTGATTTTAGGACTTTTATTATTGTCCTGCAAAAAAAAAGACAGCTTACGGTGGAATGTTGATGTTCTTGCCCCTGTGGTTTACGGCGACCTTACTATTGAAAACATTATTAATGACTCTTTATGGACGGCCAACAACGACAGCAGTATTCAGTTAAATTTTACATCAACACTCTATTCTTTGAATTTTGATTCAATTGTATCCATTCCTGATACAACTATAAAAGAAAACCATCTCGTACCTTTTTCAGCCGGAATTACATTTAATCCGGGGCAAACTTTTGTTACGCAAACCAATGATGTTAATTTGGATATAGACGATATAGAGCTAACGGAAGTTATTATAAAAGAAGGAAATATAAACTACACAATAAGTAGTAATATAGATGCTGAAATTATTTATACCTACAAAATAAATAATGCTTTCGACGCTCAAGGCAATCCTTTTTCCAAAGAATTGACCGTTCCGCCTTCGGGCAGTTCAAATGCTGTTTTGTCCGGTTCTTTTTCCTTAGCAAATTATCGAATTGATTTGACCGGAGCTAACGGTGTTAGTTATAATAGACTAAGTACAAATGTAGAGATGACTTTGTCTCCAAACAATCCTACAAGTGTGCTGATAAATAACCAAGATACAGTTCATACCGAAAATACACTTATGGGATTAAAGGTTGAGTATGCAAAAGGATATTTTGGAAATAGAGTAATTTCCGTTCCTTCCGAAACTTCTGCCATAAAAGCACTTCGCCATTTTATTTCCGGCGTTATAGATATAGAACAGGTAAATATTGATTTTAAAATCATAAATGGAATAGGTGCGGATGCTTCTTTTACCATTAATGAGATGACTTCCATTAGGGGAACAAACGATGTTGGGTTAACACATAATCTAATCGGTAACCTCACCAACATTAGTAGAGCCGGTTTATCCGGAAATACAGTTATTCCTACTGTTTTTAATACTTCTATTACTTCTTCCAATTCCAATATAGAACCGTGGCTGGAAAATATGCCGGATTCCATACGCTACGCAATGGATTTAGAATTAAATCCTTTAGGAGATGTCTCCGGACATAATGATTTTATTTATAGT
>JALTUD010000045.1 GCA_027047735.1 Flavobacteriales bacterium
CCTGTTGAGCCGGTACTTGTTGTGTTGGCATTTGTGTCGTGCCAACATTACTCTCAATTCCGGTTTTTATCGTTTGTGTTTTTCCCGAACCATTAGAAATAAACATAACCGAAATCAAGCAAAGAGCCGCAATTCCTCCTGCCAAATACCAAGTTATTTTCTCAATAGTTTCAGTCGATTGAGCCGCACCTCCCAATTGGTTGGTAACACCAAAGCTTTGGTCTAGACCTCCACCTTTAGAGTTTTGGAGCATTACGACTACTATAAGAAGAATACTCGCTAAAATAATAATGATTGCAATTAAAATATCCATTTTTGTTAGTTGTTATATTGTTGTTTTTCTTTTAAAAATCTAATACGACTTGCAAAGAAAGTCTTTTTTTTCGGATTTTTCAAACTCAGTTGCTCATAAATTTCAATAGCCTTATCTATTTTCCCCTGTTTGGCATAAATATTCGCCAAAGTTTCCGTAACAAACTGATTATTTTCAACCAAACTCATCTTAGCCATATTGGTTGGCGAAAAAGTTTCTTTGCTGGCTTTACTCTTTTTCGTAGTTTTATTAAGAAAACTATCAATAATGCTTTCCGTGTTTTTCTTCGGTTTTTCAAGTTGTTCCTTTCGTGGTTGCTCTTTAGGTTTCTCCAGCCAATCCAAAAATGTTCGAGGTGTTTGTACTATTTCTTCCGCTACTTGTTCTGTTTGTGTGTCTTCAACCTCTCTGTGTTCTGTCGGCTCATCCTTTTTCTCAAGTTTGTCCTGTTGCTTATACTCCGATTCAATATCGATTAACAAACCGGAACTGACAGCCTGAGCTAAAATTTGGTTTTCTAAAATATCAAGTTCTTTGTCTTTTGGCTTAATTTCTTTAGATGTAACTTTATCAGTATTTTCTACCTCTGCAAGAATAGGAGGTGTTTCTTCTTCTTGTTGTAGTTCGGTGTTTTCAGGCTGTAAATCATCTTTGCTCTCAACAGAAGGTAGTGTATCTTCGGATTCGGGTTCAACCGTTGGTTTAGTTTCTTCCGTAAACACATCGTTCTCAATGATTTTCTTCAATCCGGGTTGGAACAATAATTCATAGACCTTCTTCCTGTCGTGAACAATTGTAGAACACCATTCAACTTGTTCCTCAAATTCAGCCGACTTATGAAGTTTCAAATACTTACTGTAAAGCAATTGCAAAACGCCACTGTATTTGTATTTTTGAGCAAGTGTTTTCAAAACATCACCGTCTAAAGCAAGCAACGCCTTTTCGTCCTTTATATAATAGGCAATATTTTCCGTATTGAAAATCATAATTCAGTATTAGTCATTGAAGTAGAAAATTACCATTCTCCACCAAAAGCCTTGTCATAAATAGCTTGAGTAATCTGTCCGACAACATCTTTCTGCAATTCATCTTCCTTAGAGGTAAAATCTTCGTTACTGTCAAAATCAGAGTAAAAAGAAAACCTTTCGTTTTGAAAGACAATACTGTCTTCTTTATTGGGTTTTACATATTTGCAATTAGCCGTTACCGTCATCGTAAACCTGTTTTGAGCAGCAGACTCCGTATTAGCTTGAATACTGATAGGCTCAACCCTGTAATCGGTAATCGCCCCATCTATTTGCCAATCTCCGTTTTGAGTAACCAAATTTAATTTCGTTTGCGACTGCATCAAATTTTTCAAACTTTCAGTTAAAAAGTTACCCGCATTAGCATTAGCCAACGGAGCTTTACTGTCAAAATAATCTATTTGTATCGTTTTGCCGGGAATTTCTTTGCCCGATTTCCCTCCGGCTTTAAACGAAAACTCAGGCAAAGCACAAGCCGTTATCATTAGTACTGTTATGAGATAAAGAAATGTTTTCATCGCCTACTTATTAATGTTGTATTCCTTTATCTTTCTATAAAGCGTTCTTTCCGAAATTCCTAATTCTTTCGCAGCGTATTTTCTCTTTCCGTTATGTTTTTCCAAAGCCTTTATTATCAATTCTTTTTCTCTTTTTTCTAACGATAACGATTCATCTACTTCTACATATTCCTGCAAGGGTTCATACTGTACATTGTTATCAAAAATAGGATTGTCAATAATAATTGTACGTCCGGTATTTTTGTTTTCGTTATCTTGTTGAGTGGGACTAACAAAATTATTTTGATGAGGAAGCGGAGATACACCAACGCCTGAAGCCAATTGAGCAACTGTTTTTTTAGTATCTTCCAGTTCCTTTTTTAGTTCCAAAATCATTTTGATAACCAATTCATTATCAACACCCGAAGTTCCCGCGTTACCCGAAACGATTGGAGCAGGCAGACGTTGAGGTTGATTCTCCGGTAAGTATTTTCTCAAAATTTCCGGAGTAATTATCCGTTCTTTTTCGATGACGGAAATTTGTTCGGTAACATTTCTCAATTGCCGTATATTTCCCGGCCAAGGATAACTTTCCAATACGGGAATGGCATCTGGAGTTAACCGAATGGTAGGCATCCTGTATTTTTCAGCAAAAGTGGAAGCGAACTTTCTAAACAAAAGATAAATATCTTCCTTTCTTTCTCTAAGTGGAGGCAAGGTAATCGGAACCGTACTCAAACGATAAAATAAATCTTCTCTGAACTTCCCTGTTTTAATGGCTACATCCAAATTTTCGTTTGTTGCGGCAATAATACGCACATCTGTCTTTAATACCTTGGATGAACCTACTTTCATAAATTCTCCGGTCTCCAAAACCCTTAATAATCGAACCTGCGTTTGCAAAGGCAATTCTCCTGCTTCATCCAAGAAAATAGTACCGCCGTTAGCAACTTCAAAATA
>JALTUD010000046.1 GCA_027047735.1 Flavobacteriales bacterium
TCCCTAACACGAGCAAAATAGACGGTATAAAGCGTTTTTTGATTCCTTATCCTTCTTCATGAAAATTTTCCATAGCTGGGGCTATGCAAAATTTTTATTCATCGTCTAAGAAACCAAAAATCCACTTTCTATCCGCCAATTTCACCCGCGTTAGGGATAGGAGCGACATCCTTTTGCCCTCCCTCCTTTTGGAGGGCAAAAGATATAGCGGATAGCCCGACCCTCATTTATAAAACAAACGTTCCGCTACAAGCGGTATGTTTGTTTTATAAATGAGGGGAACGCCCAAAATCTGTTATTAGTCATTTTTTTTATGCTATTTTTCTCCGTAACCATACCCGTAACCATACCCATACCCGTAACCATATCCATACTTACCATAATAAGTTTTCCATTTGGCTTGTTTTATATTATTGAGGATTAAACCTACGCTTTTTATTTTGGAGTTTTCTACGGTTTGTTCTAAGAACTCGACTACTTTTTTATTGGCTTTTTCTGTATTTAATACAAATATAGCTGTATCGATGATGCTTAATAAGACGATGCCGTCGCTTACTAATCCGATTGGAGGGGTGTCGACAAAAACATAGTCATAGTGTTTGCGTGCGTATTTCAGCAAATCTTCCATTTTTGGGGATAGTATTAATTCTGAAGCGTTGGGAGGTACAGGACCACTGGTGATTACGTCAAAACCTCCATCGAAATGTTGTATAGCTTCTTCTATGGTACTGTTGCCACTCAATATAGTAGAACTTCCTTTTTTGTTTTGCAGGTCTAAGTATTGATGAACTCTTGGTTTGTGCATATCAAAATCAATCAACAATACTCGTTTGCCGGATTTTGCATAAATTAATGCTAATCTTGAGGAGGTAAATGTTTTTCCCTCTCCCGGATGAACAGAAGTTACCATCAATAGTTTTGAATCTTTTGATTGATTTAAGTAACTCAACGATGTTCGGATACCTCGGAGAGCTTCGGAAAAGTGAGATTTTGCTTGTAATTCAAATGAGGTATCTTTAACAAATGGAAGTCCACCCAATATCGGTAGGTCTGTTGCCTCTGAAAGTTCACTAATATTTTGAAAACGGCTAAAAAACAATTCTCGAATAAATGCAAACAAGCCTGCTATGGCAAAACCAATAACAATAAACATAAGCAGTATGTTTTTTGAGCTACTTCCTACAACCCCTATCAATCGAGCTTTTTCGATTACCTTCGTTTGCGGAACAATACCGGAACGGGCAATATAAGTGTTGGCTCTTTTTTCCAGTAAAAAGACATATAACTTTTCATTGACCTCCATTTTACGCGTGATAGAGAGTATATCTCTTTTGGTTTTAGGTATGTTTTTTACCAATTTTTCGTAGAACTTGATTTCTTTTTCTATGTCCTTTATCTTTTCTTCGATGGCTTTCTTTGTGTTGGATACATAGATTAGGATGTCTTTCTTTTGAGAAACAATGGCTTCTTGCAGTTTCATTAATTCCGTATGATTTTTTTTGACCTTGTAGCCCAAGTCTATTTTTGAGGCTTGAGTTTCGTAAAATTTAGCAAGGGCTTTCTTTAGGTAAGGGTCATCTTCCAGAACATAAAAGGAAGGAGGCATCAATTTATCTTCATTAGCATTCAGTACGTATTCTTTTAGGTTGTCCAGGGAGTTTAATCCTAATTCTAATTCTCGTTTTTGAGTTTCAAAATTGATGAGTTGAGTAAAGTAAACCCCCGATTCTTTGTCTAAGTCCAATACTCCTTTTTTGTCTCTCATTCTTTCTAATTCATCACCGATTGAATCGAGTATTTGCACCACATCGTTTAATTGTTTTTGAATATAATTTTGAGTATTATCATTTATATAAAATTGATTTTCAAGTGTGTAGTTTATGTATTCCTTACTCAAGGTATCCAAAATTATTTTAGCTCGTTGCGGTAAAGGGTCAACAAGAGAAACATCCAATATTGAAGTATAATCGACATTTTTTATATCAAGTCCTCCCATCACTCTGTTTACCCAATAATTGCGTGAGTGCGGGATAAAAAGGTAATTTATTTGAGCTCGTTCAGCTTCTTTTCCGGTAGGAATTGGGGCGAGATTTATAACCGTTATTACATAGTCGTTCGTTATAGCTTCCTCTCCAAAATTATGCACATATTCAACAATGTCATCCCCTTTTTCAATAGTGATTTTATATTTTTGATTATCAATGTAATTGAATTTAAAAGGATGCTCGTAAAGTTTTTTGTTGAGTAAAGAAATCTCTACTTTGAAGGTTTTTCGTTCAAACAATTCAATAGTTTTTACTCTACCTTCCAAAAAGTAAGAAACATTCAAATCCAACCTTGATAATGCTCGTTCAATCAAGTCATAAGATTTCATTACTCGCATTTGATTCAGAATGTCGCCGTATAAATTATACACCCCAATATTACTGTTAATCGAACTTTGATAATCATAAACATCGTTCGATTTTAGTAAAATTTGAACCTGAGTTTTATAGACCGGAGTTTGTTTGTAGGCAATAAATTTACCAATCAGACCAAAAACAACAGGAAACAAGATGAATAAGTACCAATTTTTAAGCAAGGCTCTGCCTATCCAACGCAAATCGTTGATGGAAAGTAATGTTTCTTGGCTATCTTTTTTCTTTTTATACAATGTAAAAGCTCTTTTAATATTTGTTTATCGTTCATTTTGGGCGTTCCCCTGCTTTTCAAAACAAGCATATCGCTATCGCTAAACGCTTGTTTTGAAAATCAGGGTCGGGCTATCCACTATATCTTTTGGTTTGCATA
>JALTUD010000047.1 GCA_027047735.1 Flavobacteriales bacterium
GCTCTCAGGCTTTCCACTTGATCTTTCATCAATGAAATCAATGGGGAAACAACAACGGCAACTCCTTCAAAAAGAAGTGCAGGTATCTGAAAACAGATTGATTTTCCTCCGCCGGTAGGCATGAGAACCAATGTGTCTTTTTTTTCTAATACATTGGTTATTATTTCTTCTTGTTGGGGTCGGAATGTAGAGTATCCAAAGTGATGTTCTAATATTTGTTGGGCTTCTTTTATGTTTGGCATTATCGATGTTCGCTAAATAGTTTTGTTGGGGCAGTTTTTTGATGTTGGGAAATTTTTAATGCAGGTTTAAATTTAAACCTGCATTAAACAAATAGTAAATTATACCATTTCAATGTTTAAATGGCATTACTCCCTATTATTTATCCTTCTTTCTTTAACCGGCAAAGGATTAGCTGTCATTTCCTTATAAAGGGCTCTGTTTTTGAAAATGTCAACCGCCAAATAAACCGCTTTTCTAAACGAGCGTTCTGAGGCTTCATTTTTACCTGTAATATTAAAGGCTGTTCCGTGGTCGGGGGAAGTTCTTACAATTGGAAGTCCCGCTGTAAAATTGACTCCTTTTCCTGCCGATAGAGCTTTAAAAGGAACCAATCCTTGGTCGTGATACATAGCTAAAACGGCATCAAATTTAGTGTAATTTCCCGAACCGAATAACCCGTCTGCAGGATAAGGGCCATAAGCTAAAATCCCTTCTTCATTTAGCTTTTTAAGAGCGGGAATAATGATGTTTTCTTCCTCTTCTCCCAATAAGCCATTGTCTCCGGCATGAGGATTAAGTCCCAATACAGCAATTCGAGGCTTGATGATACCAAAATCTTTGATTAAGGTATTTTCCATCAATTTTACTTTTTCGATAATCAGCTCTTTGGTAATCGTATCAGGTACGTCTTTCAATGGAATATGGTTGGTTGCAACACCGATTCTTAATTTCAGTTCATCGTCAACCATTAACATAAGAGAAGAGTCGGCATTGGCGTAGTTGGTCAGGTATTCCGTATGACCGGGGAAATCAAAGTTTTCACTTTGAATATTGTGTTTGTTAATGGGAGCGGTAACCAAAACGTCAATTTTACCTGCTGCCAAATCATTGGTGGCTGCTTCCAGTGATTTAAAAGCGTAAAGACCACCTTCTTCAGTAGATTCTCCCATTGTTATTTTCACTTCATCGTTCCAAACATTTACCAAATTAGCTTTGTGCTTTCTTGCTTTTTCGGCATCGGGTATAATGTTGAAATTAAAGTGATGAAATCCTAAAGATTTTTTGTAATAGGAAGCCAATCTGGAAGAGCCGTAAACTACAATCGTAATATTCTCTAAAACACGATTATCTATAAAGGTTTTGATGATAACTTCCATTCCGATACCATTAATGTCGCCAACCGAAACACCAACGCGTATATTGTGTAAATCAACCGCCATAATTAATTATAGTTTTTAAGAAAATCAAAAAACAAGCGAACGCCGCTCGCAGTAGCACCTTTAGGAAGGTAATCTTTGGACGAAGTTCTCCAAGCGGTAGGAGCGATGTCAGCGTGAATCCATGGGTAGTCGGTAAAGTGTTGTAGAAATTTACCTGCTGTAATGGTTCCCGCTGTAGAACCTCCAATGTTTTTAAGATCGGCAATATCCGATTTTATGTATTCATCGTATTCATCAAAAAACGGAAAAGTTACCACTCGTTCGTAGGTGTTGTTCCCTGATTGAGTCAATTTGTCAAAAGTTTCTTCCGAAGCTGTGCCCATAATAGCAGAAGCCTCTCCGCCTAAAGCAGCAACCGCAGCACCTGTCAATGTAGCTGCGTCAATCACCAATTCCGGGTTGTATTTTTGAGCGTAGCTCAACGCGTCAGCCAGCACCATACGTCCTTCTGCATCGGTGTTTAATACTTCTACATTTAGTCCGTTGTGCATCTTAATAACATCCCCCGGAGCATAAGCATTCCCACCCGGACGATTATCCGTAGAAGGAACAAGTCCGATAACATGAACAGGAATATTGGCACTTGCCGTAGCAATGATTGCTCCTGCAATAGCAGCCGCTCCTCCCATATCGGTTTTCATAAAATCCATAGAGTTAGCCGTAGGTTTCAGACTCAAACCACCGGTATCATATACAATTCCTTTTCCGACCAAAATAACCGGACGCTCATTTTTTGCATTGTCGGGTTTCCATTCCATTACCGTAAATGTAGCCGGGTCAACACTACCTTTATTCACAGCAAGAAGTCCTCCCATTTTAAGCGATTCTATTTTCATTTGATCAAGAATATCTACACGAACACCAACCGAAGTAGCTTTTTCTTCTATTTGTTTTGCCAATTCAACAGCGTTTAAAAAAGATGAAGGTTCATTTACCATATCTTTCGCCCAAGCATTTGCGTCCACTCCTGCGATTAGTTCGTCAATTTCTTGTTGAGATTTAGTTGTAGAAAGATGAATTTTTGTTAAGCTGTTTTTCTTCTTATCCGCATCTTTAAAATACTTTAGAAATTGATAGTTATTCAACGCCATACCTTCAACCAACGGCAAAATGAAATCCTGTTTAGGAGTTAAATCCAGCACTTGCACCTCTTCAATTTTATGTTTGTTTAAGCAAGTCGTGATTTTAGCCCCTGCTTTTCTCGCTTTTTCAATGTTTTTATAGTTTGCTTCATCACTAACTTTAACGACGAAAATAACATTTCCCAAACGATGAACCGGA
This sequence comes from Flavobacteriales bacterium, assembly GCA_027047735.1. Lineage (GTDB taxonomy): Bacteria > Bacteroidota > Bacteroidia > Flavobacteriales_D > Parvicellaceae > S010-51. The sequence goes on from JALTUD010000047.1 coordinate 2,724, forward strand.
ACGGCATCAAAGTCTTTCTTTAATTTATCTGTCAGAAATGATTTTTCATCATCAGACAAAGAATCCG
>JALTUD010000048.1 GCA_027047735.1 Flavobacteriales bacterium
AGTTATAGGTGTACATTAATCTGTTTCTATAAGAACGATTGGTAACGGCGTAAGATAATCGATTACCGGCTCTTTTAGTAGAAGCTCTTAAATCAACATAAGATGCTCCACCAATCCCTCCAAATAGCTCTGTGTTTGATTTTATTCCTGTGGTGATTACAGGGTAACGAGTGATATCATTCAATCCTCCCCAATAACTCCATATTGCCCAACCTGTTTCCGGGTCATTAGCAGGGATTCCTCCTAAGCTGATGAGCGTGTTTTCAGAACCATACCCTCTCATTCTAAATCGTGCGGCCGAAAAGTTAAATCCGGCAGTACGAGCATATACATCTCTCGAGGATTGTAATAGACCACTCACGTTTTGAGCTTGTCCAGCGTCCATTAAATTAGAACCCAAAATAACAATTGGAACAACATTTGATGAGTCAGGCTCGTAAGCCTCTGTACTGTCCGATTGACCGAACATCGAAACGGAAATACCTAAGGTGAATCCGATTGAAAATAATTTAGTTAAATTCATTATTTATGTTTAATAAGCAACTATATTTGCAACGGCTAAAGCAACAAATAGTGTTTATTTTTTTGCAAAACTAATCTTTTACTTTTAATAATAAGTCATATGTATATTAAAACTTTGTTAACAACCTCACTTTTTTTTATTGCAGTAACACTGTCAGCTCAACAGCCAACGTTAAATAAAGACAAACAATATGAGGTAGCAGGAATTGGTTTTTATAACCTCGAAAATCTGTTTGATACGATTGTTGATCCGGATACAAATAAAATTCTGCAAGAGGATTTTACTCCTTATGGAAAGAAAAATTTTACATCTGAACGGTATAAGCAGAAGATAAACAATATGGCAGATGTTATTAGTAAGATAGGAACTGATTTTCTTGTAGATGGGGTTGCTGTATTAGGGGTTGCAGAGATAGAGAATAAAGGTGTTCTTGAAGATTTGGTAAATACACCGAAACTAAAAAACAGAAACTATCAAATTGTGCATTACGATTCGCCTGACGCAAGAGGAATCGATGTTGGGTTGATTTACAATCCCAAATATTTTAAAGTATTAAGTTCTAATAAGTTTCCGTTAACTTCTTACGGAGATGGTGAAACCTTTCGTACCAGAGACCAGTTGTTGGTAACCGGAGAATTAAATGGTGAAAGAATACATGTTATCGTAGCACATTGGCCTTCGAGAAGAGGAGGTGAGAAAAGAAGTGCACCCAGAAGAATTGCTGCCGGAGAATTAGGGAGAAAAATCATAGATTCTATTCAATCGGCAGAACCAAATGCTAAGATTGTGTATATGGGAGATTTAAACGATGATCCGGTAAATAAAAGTGTGCGTAAAGCTATGAAAACGACCGGTGATATAAATTTTGTATCAAAATCTAAACTGTACAATCCAATGGAGGAATTTTATAACAATGGAATCGGAACATTGGCATGGCGTGATGCGTGGAATCTGTTTGACCAAATGATTTTATCTGAAGGTTTTGTTGCTAAAGATAATCAGTTTGATACATATAAGTTTTACAAGGCGTTTGTATTTAATAAAGATTTCTTAAAAAACGATTCCGGTGCATTTAAAGGGTATCCACACCGTACGTATGTAGGCCCGAATTTTATGAACGGGTATAGCGACCATTTCCCTGTTTATATGTTGTTGGTTAAGGAGAAGAAGTAAGGTTTGGGTGTTCCCCTCATTTGCAAAACAAACATACCGCTAAGGCGGAACGTTTGTTTTGCAAATGAGGGGCGGGCTATCACTACTCACTCTTTTGGTTTGCATACCAATTAAATATATAGATTAGTCATAGGAAATTAATTTAGTAGATTATATCTATATACTTAATTGGTAACAATGCAACAAACCAAAAGGAGTTCAAACACGCCGTTCTATCCCTAACACGAAATGAAATAAGTACAAAGAAAACGGAGCTTAGTTTTGTGATAGTTTGTCCTGGAACTTCATTCGGCGGATTTAAGAGGTTTAGCGTTTTACTAAAAAAAATCAATCTCGATTTGCGTAATAAAAAAAAAGGAGTACCTTTGCAATCCTGTTTTATGAATTGAAACGAAATAAAACTAAAATCTTAAAGAATATATTAACGTGAATACATTAAGTTACAAAACAAAATCAGCGAACAGCGAGACCGTAAATAAAGAGTGGTTGTTAGTTGATGCAGAAGGAGAAACCTTGGGACGTTTAGCTAGTAAAGTAGCTAAGTTAATAAGAGGTAAACACAAAGTTAATTATACACCGCATGTTGATTGTGGAGATAATGTTGTGGTAATCAATGCTGAAAAGGTTGTCTTGTCAGGAAATAAGTGGACTGATAAATCGTATATCCGTCACACCGGATATCCGGGAGGTCAACGTGAGTTGTCAGCAGAAAAAATGTTAGAAAAACACCCACATAGATTGGTTGAGTTTGCTGTGAAAGGAATGTTGCCTAAAAATAAATTAGGAAGTGCATTGTTTAGAAATTTACATGTATATGTAGGAGGAGAACACAAACAAGAAGCTCAAAAGCCTAAAAAAGTAGAATTAGATTCAATAAAATAATTATATGAGTACTATAAATACAATCGGAAGACGTAAAACATCTGTTGCAAGAATATATGTTTCAGAAGGGACAGGGAAAATTACTGTAAATAAAAGAGATTATAAAGAATATTTCCCTACGGGAGTACTTCAATATAAAATCAACCAACCATTCATTTTAACGGATACAGAAGGTAAATTTGATGTAAAAGTAAATGTAAAAGGTGGTGGAATAAACGGTCAAGTAGAAGCTATTCGCTTGGCTATTTCAAGAGCTTTGGTAGAGTCGAATGAAGAGAATAAACCGTTGTTAAAGGCAGAAAGCTTAATGACACGTGATCCAAGAATGGTGGAACGTAAGAAACCGGGTCAACCAAAAGCAAGAAAGAAATTTCAATTTAGTAAACGTTAATAACTACATTAGTATAAATAAAGCTCTCCGATTATGGAGGGCTTGTTTAGTATCTAAGCAGTTCGGATTGGATTTTTTCCACTACCGAATTTGCTGCTGAGCAACTCGATGTCAGTTATTTTTATAAATAAAATAACTCAGTAAAAAGAAAGTAAACAAAAAAGATGAAAAAATTACAATTCGATGAAATGTTAAATGCGGGAGTGCATTTTGGACATTTAAAAAGAAAGTGGAATCCGGCAATGGCTCCTTATGTTTTTGAAGAAAAAAAAGGAATCCATATTATTGATTTGAATAAGACTGCTGCTAAAGCCGAAGAAGCTGCTGCAGCACTTAAGCAAATCGCTAAATCAGGAAGAAAAGTATTGTTTGTTGCTACAAAAAAACAAGCACAAACAATAGTAGCTGACAGAGTAAAAGATACACGTATGCCATTTGTGGTAGAACGTTGGCCGGGTGGTTTGTTGACCAATTTTAAAACAACAAGAAAGACCATTCGTAAAATGAACTCTATTGATAAAATGATGCAAGATGGTACGGCAACACATTTATCAAAAAGGGAACGTCTTCAAATGACAAGACAAAAAGATAAAATGGCGAAAGTATTTGGTGCTATTTCAGATATGACACGTCTTCCTGCGGCTCTTTTTGTTGTAGATGTAAAAAAAGAATCTATTGCGGTAAAAGAAGCGATTAAATTAGGTATTCCTATTTACGCAATTGTCGATACTAATTCTGACCCTAGACCAATTGATTTTGTTATTCCTGCAAATGATGATGCTTCAAAATCAATCGATTTGATAGTTACCTATATAACAGATGCAATTAAGGAAGGTTTAGATGAAAGAAAAGCAGGAAGAGAAAAGGCAGCAGAAGATAAAAAGGAAGCAAAAGAAGTTAAAAAAGAAGAAGTAACAACAGAAAAATAAATAACAATAATTTTTATAGAATCATGGCAATTACAGCTAAACAAGTAAATGAATTAAGAAAAAAAACCGGTGCAGGAATGATGGACTGCAAAAAAGCATTGGTTGAAGCTGAAGGTGATATGGAAACAGCAATTGACATCCTTAGAAAAAAAGGACAAAAGATTGCTGCAAAAAGAGGAGATAGAGATGCTAGTGAAGGTTTGGTTATTGCTAAAACTTCTGCTGACAATAAAAAAGGAATAGTTGTTTCTCTAAATTGTGAAACAGATTTCGTTGCAAAAAATGAAGACTTTGCAAAATTAGCAAATAAAATAGCTGATATAGCTTTGGAAACAGGAGTTAAAACAGCAGAAGAATTATTAGCTCAAGATTTTGATGGTACTTTAACTATTGGTGAAAAAATAGTTGAGCAAACAGGTGTTATCGGAGAAAAACTAGAAGTTAAAGTATTGGAAGTTGTTGAAGCACCAAGCGTTGTAGCGTATAATCATCCGGGTAATCAAATTGCTACTGTTGTTGGATTAACAAAAGAAGCTGAAGAAGCAGGAAAACAAGTAGCTATGCAAGTAGCTGCTATGGCTCCTATTGCTTTAGATGAAAAAAGCGTTGACCAAGCAACTATTGACAGAGAAATTGAAGTAGGTAAAGATTTGGCTATAGCTGAAGGGAAGCCTGCTGACATGGCTGAAAAAATTGCGAAAGGTCGATTAAATAAATTCTTTAAAGAAACGACTTTATTAAATCAAGCGTTTGTTAGAGATAACAAAAAATCGGTAAAGCAATTTTTACAAGATGTCGATAAAGACCTAACGGTAACGGACTTTAAACGCGTTTCGTTGTCCATCTAATTAATTATTTTTTTTAAAGAGAGCTTTTAGCTCTCTTTTTTTTGCTTAAATTTGAACCAAGATATGAAATACAAAAGAATACTTTTAAAATTAAGCGGTGAAGCGCTTATGGGTAAAAAACAATTTGGTATTGATAACGAACGTTTAGTTCAATATGCCAAGGAAGTAAAAGGTATTTCCGAATTGGGAATCGAAATAGCTATCGTTATCGGTGGTGGAAATATATTTAGAGGAGTTCAAGCCGAAGAAGGTGGGATGGAGAGAACGCAAGGAGATTACATGGGAATGCTTGCCACAATGATTAATAGTATGGCTTTGCAATCTGCACTTGAAGTTCAGGGATTACATACCCGTTTACAGTCTGCTATAAAAATGGAAGCCATAGCAGAACCGTTTATAAAGCGTAAGGCTGTTCGACATCTTGAAAAAGGAAGAGTGGTAATATTTGGTTCAGGAACGGGAAATCCCTTCTTTACTACTGACTCTGCTGCTGCTTTAAGAGCTATTGAAATAGATGCTGATGTTATTTTAAAAGGAACAAGGGTAGATGGGATTTATACAGAAGACCCGGAAAAGAATCCTGATGCTGTTAAGTATAAAAATTTAACCTTTGATGATGCCTATAAGAAAGGTTTAAACGTTATGGATATGACGGCTTTTACGCTGTGTAAAGAAAATAATGTTCCGGTTATTGTTTTCGATATGAATAAACCAGGGAATTTGAAAAGAGTTGTATCGGGTGAAGAAATAGGTACACTGGTAGTGGTGTAATTCTATTATTTGTTTTAATAAAGAGTAAAAAAGAGAAAATATGAATGAAGAAATAGAAATGACTTTAGCAGATGCTAAAGAAGCTATGGAGGGAACATTAGATCATCTAAGACAGGAGTTATTAAAGGTTCGTGCAGGTAGAGCAACTCCTTCTATGTTGGATAGTGTTATGGTTGAATACTACGGCACACCTACTCCTCTTTCTCAGGTTGCTAATGTCAATACTAGCGATGCTCGTACTCTTACGGTTCAGCCATGGGAAAAATCGATATTGACAGAGGTTGTGAAAGGAATTCAGAATGCCAATTTAGGTTTGAATCCTCAAAACAATGGTGAGATGGTGATTATATCTGTGCCGATGCTTACAGAAGAAAGAAGAAAAGAGCTTGTGAAAACAGCGAAGAGTGTGGGAGAGCATGCAAAAGTTGGTATTAGAGGCAAGCGTAAAGAAGCTAATGATTTTATTAAATCATTAAAAAATGACGGATTAAGTGAAGATGAAGCAAAGAGAGCCGAAGAAAAAGTTCAGAAATTAACGAATGATTATATTGCCAAAATTGACTCTATCGTTGATTTAAAGGAACAAGATATTATGAAAGTGTAATTTTTTTTCTTTATAACTTGTAGAAACAAAAAAAAAGACTAAATTTGCACTCGCTAATTAAAGCGATGGGCCAGTAGCTCAGCTGGATAGAGCACCTCCCTTCTAAGGAGGCGGTCAAAGGTTCGAATCCTTTCTGGCTCACCATTATAAAAACGCCTATCCCTTACGGGATGGGCGTTTTTGATTTGTACTCCTTTCGTGGTGTGGCTTTCGTGGTGTGAATGACGATTAATGAACACAAAAAAATATTCATTGCTTTTCAATGAATTTATAAATGTTAGTACATAATTTATACACTTTTGTATATTTGATTCAACTTTGTACTAACATTTACGCTATGGCTACAATATCAATCGTTTACAACCGCAGGAATAAGCTAAATAAAGACGGATTGGCTACTGTTGATTACAGAATAACAATTGATCGTGTGCCAACATTAAAAAGGCGATCAACCATAAGTTGATGAAAGATGATGATAACCCTTATAAGTTTTTTCGATTGAAAACTGAAAAAACAGAGCGTGTTCATTTAACGGAGCAGGAACTTGAGTTGGTAGAATTTTTTGATATTACCGGGAGAGAACATTTAGAGTCGATTGTGGATAAATTTCTGTTTAGTTGTTATACCGGTCTTCTATTTTCGGATTTTCAGAATTTAGAGAAAAGCAATTTTGACTTTTTGAATGAGTGTTATCTTACTTTTACAATGCTGAAGGTTAACAGAAGTGTGAACCGTATTCCTTTACATCAATTGCATAATGGAAAGGCTATGATATAATTAAGTTTTTGGTAGGGAGTCACCTGTAAGCTTTTTCCAACTCATACGGAGCAATATACTAACCGTACTTTAAAGCAAATTGCAAAATTATAATATACCCAAGTCTATAACATCGCATGCAGGTAGGCATACTTTTGGACCCATATTAGCAGCTAAAACCAATGCCCCGATGTTGATAAAGAATTTAATGAGCCATAAAAAGATTGATACTTCTATGATTTATATTAATCTTAGCAACCAACAAATTGAAAATAAATTGAAGAATGTGCAGTGGTAGTTATTTAAGCAATCTTGGATCTAGTTTAAAATCTGTTTTATCTAGGATTTTAATCTTGTTATAATCTTTGTGCTGGCAATTTAGTATGATATTATAACTGTCTGGCATTATACTGCTAGGTACTTTTAAAGCTAATTTTTGGTTGTTTTTTATCCATTGCTCCCCTATTTCAGATAATATGCTTGGAGCGGGATATGATTTCCAATTTTCCGGAAGTTCTTCTGATGAAATGTGCAACAAAGAATTGTCGGGTATTTCTATTGAAACCAAATCTAATTTTGGTAATATCATCGGGGGTAAATGTACTATTGTTTCTAAAAGTGCTACGGCTTTACTTTCACTGGTGTATAGTACGGGTGTTCCTTTTTTGTTCCATCTCCCTCCATAAATTGCAGCACCAATACCGCTCAAATCAGATGAATACTTTTTATTTGTAATTCTATATACTAACATTAGCTGTAAACTCCGTGTTCTATTCTACCAATAACATCTCTAACTTTAGAAACTCCTCCGGGTACTTCTATTAGCTCAATGGGTTCCATGCCTCCTAAAGCTGTGTTAGGTAAATTTAACCATTTGAAAAAATTTTCTTTGCTTTCAAAAACTTTGATTCCGTAAAGGAACAAATCGGCTATTTCAAAAAGTTTAATGGAGTAATTTTTGTCTAGGTTTTTATTTGATTTTATCCAACGATAGAGCGTGGGTTTTGAGATGTTAAGCATTTCTGCTGTTATATCTCTTGATAGGTTAAAGTATGTTCTGAAGTTTTTAATTATGTTGGCATTTATACCCTTTTGAGCTAGGTGTATAAAATCAAACGAACTCTCTAAATTTTCGGTAACATACTTCCTGCCTAAAATTTCTTTTAAATTTTTGTAGTGTTCTGATGTGGTTTCTTTATCTTGTATCATTTGATAATATATTTTATTATTTGTACGTTGTGCAAATAAAAGAGTTACAAAGCTACAAAAAACACTATCTATTTCCCTTGATTTTTCTAGAAAAACCTGTTACTGGTCTGTTACGGTAACAGGTTTTTGAAATTGGAATAGTTAAATTATAGAACTTATTTGTTTAGCTCTTCTGTGGATAATAAGAAGGCTTTTTTGTACTCAGACCTGTGGATGTTATCTTTATGTATAATCATAGAAGAATAATAGGTTTCTTCTCCGGTGTTTATTTCTACATCGTATTTGTCAAATTCTTGATTAACATCATGCTGGTTTTTCCATATATCAAACAGTCTGTTTCGTGCTTTTTGTTTTAGGTCCGATATGTCGGCAACAAAAGTTAATACGTTATTTGTGTTTATGAAAAAACGTTTGATAATTGCAATAAGTGTTAATTTGATTTTATTATCTCTGATTGTTCTTTTGGTTGGGTGAACTTTGTCTTGCGGTTCAAAACCGAAAGTGTAGATGTTATTTCTTAAATGAAAATTTTCAAAATATTCGTTTGCGTCTGTGAAATAAACAATGTACCTTATATCGAGGTCTGTGTCAAAAAAATAAACGTTGTTTTCTGTGTCCTTAAAGACTTTATAAGGGCATTCTAAGTTTAATTCCTTTATCATTCAGCTTTTTTAAATCTTTCCTATCTCGAATAAACTTATTGATGATCTTTTTCTTCTTTACGGAAGCTTCTATTCTTTTGTTGATGGAAGAGTTATTTTCCGAGTATGTTATTTTTATCGTGTTCATAACAGTGCAAATATACGTTTTTTTTAGTTTGTGTACGTGAATGTTGCGTGATTGTTACTATTCTGCTAAGAAAAACACTCTCTGTTTCCCTTGATTCCCCTACAAAAACCTGTTACCGACCTGTTACGGTAACAGGTTTTTGTATTTTTTTTTGTTGCCTCCCCCTTGTTATTACTTTTACTACGAAGAGGGCGGTGATGTCGATAATGG
>JALTUD010000049.1 GCA_027047735.1 Flavobacteriales bacterium
AAGCCAGTGAAGGAACATATTATTACGTTATCAAAGTAGTGGGCATTGATGACTCTACCAAAGATTATACAGGGGTTATCCAATTAGTCAGGGAAAAATAAGGTTTTGGGCGTTCCCCTCATTTATAAAATAAACATACCACTTGTAGTGGAACGTTTATTTTATAAATGAGGGTCGGGCTATCCGCTATATCTTTTGCCCTCCAAAAGGAGGGAGGGCAAAAGGATGCCGCTCCTATCCCTAACGCGAGTCAGGTAAGTGCAAAGAAAATGGAATTTAGTTTTCTTAGACGATGAAAAATAAATTTGCATAGCCCCAGCTATGGAAATTTATTTTGAAGAAGTATAAGGAAAATAAAACCATTTTATTGTGCTTAGATGCCCCGTGTTAGGGATACGTCCCTAACGCAAAAAAAATCAACTCCTCATAACAAACCGTGCTGTCTGTCTACTCTTTTGCTCCACTAAAATCTCTTTGTCTCTTGTTAGAAAATCTATTACTTTCTGATTAAAATGACGAATAGTTAACAATTCAAGATTGTCATTGTACCGAACGTAAAACACGTCTTTAAAATATTCCGTTATCTCTTTTTGTATTTCAGAATTATAATCAATACAAATAGTGAAACTAATGGCTGAGTTTTGCATCAAGTTCACTTTTATATTATTCTCTGCAAAATACCCGAATAAAACATGCATACTTTGTTCGTCTATAAAAGAAAAATCCTTTGGAACAAATGAAAGTAACATTTGGTTTTCTTTAAAAATAAAAGACGCTGTTTTATCGTCATTTTGACTACTGGCATGAATCTTTGTTCCTTGATTTTTAGGTTCTATAAATGATTTCACGTAAAGAGGAATCTCTTTATTCTGCAAAGGTTTTATGGTTTTAGGATGAATGACAGATGCTCCATAGTAACTAAGTTCTATCGCTTCTTTAAATGAAATTTGGTCTAATTTCACACAATTATTAAAATACTTCGGGTCGGCATTCAACATCCCCGGTACGTCTTTCCATATAATAACCTCATCGGCATCTAAACACCACGCTAAAATACCGGCTGTAAAATCAGAACCTTCTCGTCCTAAAGTTGTCGTTTGCTTGGTTTGATTGTGTCCGATAAATCCTTGTGTTATTACAACTTTACATTGTTCATCAAAGACAGTTGCTATTTTACGCTGACACAATTCTCTGGTTTTTTCCCAATTTACTTTTGCATTTCTGTAACTACTATCTGTCCGGATAACCTTACGTGCATCAATCCAACGGTTTTCAAGCTGTATATGATTTAAAAAGCCTGAAACAATGGTTGTGGACATTAACTCTCCGAAACCAACTAACCTATCGTATTCGTAATCGTAGTATTCTGAGTATTCTTCTTCTAAATTTACCTCTAATTCAGCAAATTTATCTTCAAAAATTGACATAAACGAAGCATCTTCAGTCAAGCCCAGCTCCATTGCTATTATATAGTGATAATCATAAAGCTGTTTAAATAGTTTCGTTTTTTTTGAAGCATCTCCCGAAACATAAGCATCCAACAACAATTCCATTAGGTTGGTCGTTTTACCCATTGCTGAAACTACAACCACTATATTTTCTTTGGGAAACTGCTGTATAATTTCTGCCACATTGACTACCGCATTAGCATCTTTGACAGATGCTCCTCCGAATTTGAATACTTTCATTGCTTTACTACTGTTTTTTCGTCCTCAAAGTTAGGGAATTTTATTTGATGTAGATTTGTTGATTTTTTTACTTGTGTGTAGCATTCTCGCGTTAGGGATTATTAAGCGACTGTGAAAAACAGTTGAGTTTTTGAGCTAACGTAAAAATTTCGACTATTTTTTTAATTGATTGATTATCAATATTCTATTTTACGTTAGGGTAGTATCCCTAACACGAGCAAAATAGACGATATAAAGCGTTTTTTGATTCCTTATCCGTCTTCAAAAAATATTTCCATAGCGGGTGCTATGCAAAGATTTTTTTCATCGTCTAAAGAAACTAAAATTCATTTTCTTACTGCTCATTTTACACACGTTAGGGATAGAACGACGTGTTTGAACGCCTTTTTGCCCTCCTCCTTTTGAGGGCTAAAAGAGTGAGTAGTGATAGCCCGACCCTAAAATAAAAAACGAGCGTTTCTCGAAAGTGAAATGCTCGTTTTTTATTTTAGGGGAACGCCCAAATGAACGTTATTCTACTTAACTATAATTGTTTTTACTACACGACTTTGTGCAGTTTCTAAAGTTAACTGATAAACTCCTTTTGCTACACCTGCATCTTTGACATTAAATTGCAAAGTGTGGTTTCCTGCGTTTTGGTTCCCTGCAAAAACAGTTGCTACTTTTCGTCCTGTTAAATCAAACAGAGAAACATTCATTTGTTCTGTTTCGCTCAATCTATACACCATAGTAAAAGCTTCATTTACAGGATTAGGAAAGAGAACAAGAGCAAAATTATCGACCTCTTCAACTCCTGCACAAGCGTCCACCGTAATATTGATTTGCTTAGTCGCATTTGGACAATTATTGCTAATTGCCGTTAAAACTACTGTATAAACTCCCGGTGCAGGAAAACTATGCCAAGGACTTTCATCGGTTGATACTCCACCATCGCCAAAGCTCCAAATGTAACTATCGGCGTTTTGAGAGGTATTATTAAACGACACAAATGGATCATTTACACATACAATACTATCGGTTGGTACAGCATTAGCTATTGGAGGAGTTGAAACCACAACAGTTAACGTTTGATTATTAATATCCGTTCCTCCCG
>JALTUD010000050.1 GCA_027047735.1 Flavobacteriales bacterium
TGAAATTGGCGTATAGAAAGTGAATTTTTGGCTTCTTAGACGATGAATAAAAATTTTGCATAGCCCCAGCTATGGAAAATTTTTATGAAGACGGATAAGGAATCAAAAAACGCTTTATATCGTCTATTTTGCTCGTGTTAGGGATACCAATCCCAAACGTCAAACTGTCCATTCCCCCTCTCTCCCACAAAACTAAGCTACAAAAAAAAATTCCGCCGAAGCGGAATTTTCATTTTATCGTAAATTATGATTGAAGAAACGGTATTATTTCTTCGTTTGCTCAAATTAATCTTTCAAAATACTTCTTGCAATCACAATATTTTGGATTTCAGAAGTACCTTCATAAATCTGTGTAATTTTAGCATCTCTCATCAAACGCTCAACATGGTATTCTTTAACATAACCGTAACCACCGTGAATCTGCACAGCTTCAACCGTAGTATCCATAGCTACTTGAGAAGCAAATAACTTAGCCATAGCTCCCGAAGTATTATAATCCATGTGTTGATCCTTATGCCAAGCTGCTTTATGTACTAAAAGACGAGCCGCTTCAATATCCAATGCCATTTTAGACAATTTAAACTGAATAGCTTGATGTTGAGCTATCGGTTTTCCAAAAGTTTCTCTTACTTTAGAATAAGCCAAAGCTAATTCATAAGCTCCTGATGCGATACCCAATGCTTGAGAAGCAATACCAATTCTTCCTCCCGCCAATGTTTTCATAGCGAATTTGAATCCGAAACCATCTTCTCCAATTCTGTTTTCCTTCGGAACTTTAACATCGTTAAACAATAAGGTATGTGTATCCGAACCTCTAATACCTAACTTATCTTCCTTAGCTCCCACTTCAAAACCTTCCATTCCTCTCTCAACGATAAAGGCGTTGATTCCTCTATGTCCTTTTTCTACATCTGTTTGAGCTATTACTAAATATACAGAAGCTGTACTACCATTGGTAATCCAGTTTTTTGTTCCGTTTAAAAGATAGTAATCTCCTTTGTCAATAGCTGTTGTTCTTTGAGACGTAGCATCAGAACCGGCCTCCGGTTCAGAAAGACAAAATGCTCCTACAATCTCACCTTTAGCCAAAGGAACTAAATATTTTTGTTTTTGTTCTTCTGTTCCAAATTGTTCCAATCCCCAGCAAACCAATGAATTATTTACCGACATAGCAACAGAAACCGAAGCATCTACTTTAGATATTTCTTCCATTGCTAAACTATAAGAAATAGTATCCATTCCACTTCCTCCGTACTTAGGATCAACCATCATTCCCATAAAGCCTAATTCTCCCAATTGCTTCAACTGATCTATAGGTACTATTTGATGAGTATCTCTTTCAATTACTCCCGGTTTACACACGTTTTGTGCAAAATCTCTTGCGGCATCTCTTACTGCAATCTGCTCTTCTGTTAAATTAAATTCCATTGTAGTATTTATATTGTTATTAGGTTTATACTAATTAATCAGTATTAAAAAGTGTTTCAAATTTACTAGTAATAATAGAATAGACAAAAGACTTTTGTCATTTTTTAAAATTCCTCTTTGAAATTTTGTTTCCTTTTATCAGATATTATATGTAAATCTCTCTGTGGATAAGGAATTTCAATGTTGTGTTCTCTAAATAATTTATCTATCACAAAACGAATATCACTTTGTATGATTACAATTTCCCACGTTTTCGATGCCCAGAAAAACAAACTAAACTCCAAACCGTTCTCTCCAAAGTCCTGAAAAACGACTTGAATTTCCTTGTGTTTATTTACTTTGGGATGTTGTATCGCCGCTTTATACAATAAATCTTTTACGATTGCCGTATTCGTCCCGTAAGCAACAGATACATCAATGGTAAAACGTGTTAACTTTTCACTTATCGTCCAATTCACCACGTTGTATTCCGTTAACTTTGAATTGGGTACAATAATCGTCTTTCCTTCCATCGTTTTTACATGAGAAGTCCTAATATTGATTTGTTTAACTTTTGCCACCATGTTCTCCAACTCTACAATGTCTCCTACTTTTACACTTCCGTCAAATAATAAAATAAGTCCGGAAACAACATCGGTGAAGAAATCTCTCAACCCCAACCCCATACCTAAAAATAACCCTGCGGAAGCTGTTAAAAGTAGTGTTATATCGATATTCATACTTCTCAGTATGATGATAAACACAATCATATAGATGAAATAAGAAGTCAACCTTGTAATGGTAAACCTGCGTCCTTCATCTATCCAATCCTTATCCTTCGTAGATTTATAAATGAATGTTCTTGAAACATTTAAGACAAAACGCGTAACGAAAATGGTAATTAGAATAAAAATTAAACTACCTATCGTTACCGAAAATCCTTTTTCTTTTTCTCCCCCCAATAGTTGGTAATCAAGCAAAGAGCTCAATGAAAAATCTTCATTCCCAATACCTAATATTCCTATGGTAAACAATACTCCTATTATGGTTAGTAATTGTTTTAATAGTTTATTGAGTACTTTCTCCTTCCCAAATGACCAATCGTAATTATCCACAAATCGCTCAATGAGTTTATCGGATTTCTTTTTTATGATTAAAATAAGAACCCAAGTAACGGCAATCAAAATTACGTTCAATAAGGTTAATGAGTATCCTTTTATTTCAATTAATTCCATCATCTTGTTATTACAATTCCTAATTGTTCGGCAAAGGCATTTCTGGCACGTGTCAAATTATTAATCGACTCTAAAATCTTCATTATTTTATCTATATCCGTTTCAACCTTTAATTCTTTTTGTTTCTCTGCAATCATATTTTCAGCTGTTCTTAACTTAAACATGGCTACTGCCTGAATAACCGCTTCTTTTAAACGTTCGCTCTCATCTACGGGATAAATATTATGTTTTTTTGCCCAATTTTGGCTAACGCTGTCTTTCGGTGTAGTTATGTCTATCACTACTTTATTTAGAGCTTGATTGGGATGATGTGTAAAGTGTTTTTCACTAACGACCAAACCTTGTTGCAACCCATCGTAATATTCATCAAAAACCAGTTGATAGTCTTTATTTTTATACTCAATCTCATCGCTTAACATTTCCTCGATAATAAATTGAGCAACAGGATAATTTACCTCTTCCGTTTCGCCATCTTCGTTTTCCACCTCAACAGTTATGAACTTATCCCCGTACTGTACCATTAAGCGAACTAAATCCCTTTCTTGGAACTCTAAAGGATGCTTACCGTCTTTAGACACCTTTGGAACAGACGGTTGTTGTGCAACAACCTCTGCCTGTCGTTGTTGTTCTTTGTATTGTTTATCCCCGCTTTTTAATAAGAGTTTATTGACTTCATTCAGCAAAGCTTGTTCGGTAATTCCGAAAATTTGACTCGTTGCTTGAATATAAACTTGTCTAACAATTTGATTGGGAATTACCGCTATGGAAGAAACAATATCTTTTATTGTTTCTGCCTTTTTAATCGGGTCATTTTTTGCATCATCCAATAAGATAGATGCTTTAAAGTGAATAAAATCTTGTGCGTGCTCCTCTAAATATTTTTCTAACTCTTCTTTACTGACTTTACGCGAATAACTGTCAGGGTCTTCTCCGTCAGGAAATAAAACTACTTTGACATTCATTGCTTCCTTTAGAATCAAATCTATACCTCTAAAAGAGGCTTTTATTCCGGCAGAGTCTCCATCATACAAAATCGTTACATTATTAGTATAACGTTTAATTAAACGAATTTGATCTTCGGTAAGAGCTGTACCACTGGATGCAACAACGTTTCGTACTCCCGTTTGATGTAAACTAATTACATCGGTATATCCTTCCACCAAAAAACACCCGTCTTCCTTTATGATTTCATTTTTGGCTTGATAAAGTCCATAAAGAATTTTCCGCTTGTTGTAAATCGGACTTTCGGGGGAGTTATAATATTTTGCAGATTTTTTATCTTGCTTGAGTATTCTACCTCCAAAACCTAAGACACGTCCCGTTAAATTTTGAATCGGAAAAATGACTCTTCCCCTAAAAAAATCATAACTGCCACGTTCGTTTGTTTTCGACAAGCCTGTTTTGACTAAATACTCAATTTTGTAACCCGCACTAATTGCTGCTTTAGTTAAATTATCCGAGCCTTCCGGAGCATACCCCAACTCAAATTTCCTGATGGTTTCTTCAGAAAAACCACGTTCTTTAAAATAACTTAATCCAATTGCTTTCCCTTCATTGGTTTCAAACATTTGCCGGACAAAGAAATCTTTTGCAAATTGATTTACCAAATATAGACTTTCTCGCTCGGTTTGAGCTTGTATTTGGTCAGCGGTCAGCTCTTCCTCTTCTATTTCTATATTGTACTTATTCGCTAACCATTTTAAAGCCTCCGGATAAGTAAAATGTTCGTGTTCCATTAAAAATGTAACCACGTTCCCACCCTTTCCCGAGCTAAAATCTTTAAAAATCCCCTTTGCGGGAGAAACCATAAAAGAAGGAGACTTTTCATTAACAAACGGACTTAGTCCTTTATAATTAGACCCCGCTTTTTTCAGATGCACAAAGTCATTAATGACTTCAACAATGTCAGCTGCATCAAATATTTTCTCTATGGTTTCCTTTGGAATCATTACGTTCCTTTGAACTGGTTTAAAATTAGTTTCCCTCTATTTATAGGCTTCTATCAAAATATTCAAAATATCTTGTGCAGCTTTGCTAATTTTAGTCCCGGGGCCAAAAACAGCAGCAACACCTCTGTCAAATAAGTATTGATAATCTTGTTGAGGAATTACACCTCCGGCAATTACCATAATATCCTCACGTCCCAATTTTTTCAACTCATCCATTACTTGAGGTACAAGTGTTTTATGACCTGCCGCTAATGATGAAACACCTAAAATGTGAACATCGTTTTCAACTGCTTGTTTTGCCGCTTCCGCAGGAGTTTGAAACAAAGGACCAATATCGACATCGAAACCAATATCAGCAAAAGATGTTGCGACAACTTTTGCTCCCCTATCATGTCCGTCCTGTCCCATTTTAGCAACCATGATACGAGGTCTTCTACCCGCTAATCGTTCAAACTCTTCAGTCAATTCCGTTGCTTTTATAAAATCCTTATCTCCCATAGCTTCATTTGAATAAACACCCGATATTGAGCGAATCGTAGCTTTGTACCTTTTAAACGATTTTTCCAACGCATCGGAAATTTCACCTAAAGAAGCCCGTTCTCTAGCTGCTACTACGGCTAATTCTAATAAATTCCCTTCGCCTGTTTCTGCTGATTTTGCCAAGTTATTCAAGGCTTGTTGTACCTTATCATTATCTCGTTCAGCTTTCATTATATTCAACCTCTCTATTTGAGATAATCGAACCTTTGTGTTATCAACCTCTAAAATTTCAATATCAGCCTCTTCATCGGTTTGATAAGCATTTACACCGACTAAAATCTCTTTTCCCGCATCAATTTTCGCTTGTTTTCTCGCTGCCGCCTCCTCAATTCTCATTTTCGGAATTCCGGTTTCTATGGCTTTTGCCATTCCTCCCAATTCTTCCACTTCCTCGATGAGTTTCCAAGCTTTTTCTGCTATTTCATGAGTTAATTTCTCTACATAATAAGAGCCTGCCCACGGATCAATAGCTTTGGTAATATCCGTTTCGTTTTGGATATAAATTTGAGTATTTCTTGCAATTCTTGCAGAAAAATCAGTCGGTAAAGCAATGGCTTCATCAAGTGCGTTCGTGTGTAAAGACTGCGTTCCACCTAAAGTTGCAGCCATAGCTTCTATACAAGTTCTAGCCACATTATTAAAAGGGTCTTGTTCTGTAAGACTCCACCCACTCGTTTGACAATGCGTTCGTAAGGCTAACGACTTAGGATTTTTCGGATTAAATTGTTTAACAATTTTTGCCCACAATAATCTTCCCGCTCTCATTTTTGCTATTTCCATGAAATGATTCATTCCTATAGCCCAAAAAAAGGATAAACGAGGAGCAAAAGAATCAACGTCCAAGCCGGAAGCTATTCCCGTTTTTAAATATTCAAGTCCATCCGCTAAGGTATAAGCCAATTCAATATCGGCAGTAGCTCCTGCTTCTTGCATATGATACCCCGAAATACTGATGGAATTAAATTTAGGCATATATTTGGAAGTATATTCAAAAATATCAGAAATGATTCGCATGGAAGGCAAAGGCGGATAAATGTAAGTATTCCGCACCATAAACTCTTTTAAAATATCATTTTGAATAGTTCCCGAAAGTAACTTTTGGTCAACTCCCTGTTCTTCGGCTGCGACAATATAAAAAGCCAAGATAGGTAGAACAGCTCCATTCATCGTCATTGACACCGACATTTTATCGAGAGGAATTTGGTCAAAGAGAATTTTCATATCCAAGACAGAATCTATAGCGACTCCGGCTTTTCCAACATCACCAACCACTCTCGGGTGGTCTGAATCATATCCTCGATGTGTAGCCAAATCAAAGGCTACGGACAATCCTTTTTGACCGGCGGCTAAGTTTCTTCTGTAAAAAGCATTGGATTCTTCGGCTGTACTAAACCCTGCATACTGGCGAATTGTCCAAGGACGAAGAACGTACATCGTAGAATAAGGACCTCTTAAATTGGGAGCAATCCCGGCTACATACTTTAAATGATGAACATCCTCCAAATCTTTTTTATCATAAAAATTTTGTACAGATATTTGTTCGGGAGCTGTCCAATTTTCAACCTTTTTACTCGTTTTACTTGTCTTGGAATTTCGCTTAATCGCTGTGTGACTAAAGTCTTTACGCATTACCTCTGTTTTTTATTCCAACAAATATACTTAATAAGGTCAAAATATTAAACAAACTTCATCTAAAGTTTACAAATCTATACATACTCAGCTAACTCTAACCAACGATTTGATTTTTCGTCTAATTCTTTTACAAGTTGCGTTAATCGCTCTGATATTTCAGCTATTTTATCGTATGGGTTAGAAGGGTTATTTAATTCTTGAGATAAGTTTTCTTTTTCTTCTTCTAGCTGTTCTATCTCCTTTTCCAGTTGTTCATACTCTCGCTGTTCCTTATAGCTTAATTTTACTTTAGGTTTATCGTTCTTTTTTGAATCTTTTTTTACAGCCTTTTCTATTTTCTCTTTTTTTTCGTTATTTTCTCTATTCTTTTTGAATGCTCTGTAATTTGCATAACTTCCCAAAATATCATCCATTGTTCCATCGCCGTTCAACACAAAAATATGTTCAACAATTTTATCCATAAAATAACGATCGTGGGAAACGACTATTAAACATCCTTGAAATTCAGCTAAATAATCTTCAAGTACTTGTAACGTAAAGATATCCAAATCATTGGTTGGCTCATCCAATATCAAGAAATTCGGATTTTTCATCAAGACAGTAAGCAGATATAATCTCTTTTGCTCACCCCCGCTCAATGTAGAAACATACTGAAAATGAGTATGCGAAGGGAAAAGAAATTTTTCCAATAATTGAACTGCTGTTAATTTTCGCCCACCCCCAATTGGAAGATACTCTGCAATATCTCGGATAACTTCAATAACCCGTTTATCTTCTTTTAGTTGTAATCCTTTTTGATTATAATACCCTAAAACAACGGTTTCGCCCAATACAACTTTCCCCGAATCTATATCTTCTGTTCCTGTTATTATATTTAGTAATGTTGTTTTTCCGGCACCATTTGCTCCAACAAGACCAACCTTTTCTCCTTTCTTAAAGGTATAGTTAAATTTTTCTAATATTTTTTTATCACCAAAAGCCTTAGAAACATTGTGTAATTCTAATATTTTAGAACCTAAACGTTCCATTTTTACATTGATAGCAACTTTATCTTCCTTAAAATTTTGTGATGCCTTTTCTTTGGTTTTATGAAAATCGGCAATTCTAGATTTAGCTTTTGTTCCTCTTGCTTTAGGTTGACGACGCATCCATTCCAGTTCTTTCTTCAAAAGATTTTTTGCTTTACCGACTTCTGCCTCTGCTTTTTGATAACGTTCAGCTCTTTTTTCAAGATAATAAGAATAATTTCCTTTATACCGATGAAGTGTTCCTCTATCTATTTCTAAAATTTCATTACAAACCCTTTCCAAGAAATAACGGTCATGTGTTACCATGAATAAGGATATATTCGTATTTACCAAATAATTCTCCAACCATTCAATCATATCCAAATCCAAATGATTGGTCGGTTCATCTAAGATAAGCAAATCAGGTTCTTCTATAATTTCTTTAGCTAAAGCCAGTCTTCGTTTTTGACCACCGGACAGTAGTTTGATTTTTTGATTCAAATCAAACAATTTTAATTTCGAAAGTGTTTCCTTTATATGAGCTTCTTTATTCCATGCATCCAGTTCTGTAATAGTATCAAAAGCATCTTGTAAGGCTTCTGTATCTTCGGGGTTAAGCAGGCATCTTTCATATTCCTTAATTGCTTTCAACTTTTCGTTATCAGACTCAAAAACCGTGTCGATAACCGTCATTTCATCATCGTAGTCGGCTTCTTGCTTTAAATAACCGACATTTATACCTTTTCGATAAACCACCTTTCCGCTATCGGGTACATCGTTTCCTGTTAAGCAATTCAAAAGGCTGGTCTTACCACTTCCATTTTTTGCTACTAAGGCTACTTTTTGACCTTGATCGATACCGAAAGAAATATCGGTAAAAAGATTCTTTTCTCCATAGTTTTTGGATAAGTTTTCAACAGAAAGGTAATTCATTATTTATGTAATTTTAAAATATTATTTGTAAAGGTAGAAAAAATATGTTTAGGTTTGTTTGTCCTCGTTGTTGAGTACTATTTCTCTTTATACTTTTTATTTATGTTTTCGTTTTCTAAATGTTGTCTATGTCAAAGGTTTTTTAATCATCTAAAGAAACCAAAAATTCACTTTCTATGCACTCATTCCACTTGCGTTAGGGATTGTATCCCTAACACGAGCAAAATAGACGATATAAAGCGTTTTTTGATTCCTTATCCATCTTCATAAAAATTTTCCATAGCTGGGGCTATGCAAAATTTTTATTCATCGTCTAAGAAACCAAAAATTCACTTTCTAT
>JALTUD010000051.1 GCA_027047735.1 Flavobacteriales bacterium
GGGGCAGGTGAGTGCAAAGAAAACGGAGTTTAGTTTTCTTAGACGATGAAAAATTCTTTTGCATAGCCCCAGCTATGGAAAATAATTTTGAAGAAGTATAAGGAAAATAAAACCGTTTTATTGTGCTTAGATTAACTGTGTTAGGGATACAATCCCTAACGCGACGAAAATGAACGAGAAGAAAACGAATTTTCTTTTTCTCAGACGATGAATATTTTCTTTGCATAGCCCTAAAAGGAAATAAAATATGAAGAAATATAAGGATACTAAAAACGCTTTATAAAGCTCTCTTCAATATTCAAAAGATATTATTTTACTTCAACCCGTATCCCTTCGCTATGCGAGGTAAATTCAGGAGCGTACATACATTGAATACTCGTGATTCCGTTAGAAAAATTTCCTTTTTGCGTAGCAATTAATTCGTATTCAAAAACGTATTCCCCGGCTCTTAAATAACTGATAAAGAAATTAGTGGAAGCATCCTTCGTGCTTTGATAATATCCTAATCCGTCTTGCCAACGGTATCCTGAAATAACGTTTACAGGCTCAAAAGTTGAAGCACGCATATCTTTTAGATGTATATATTCAAGATTCCTATCCGATTGGATAATTACTCTTACTTTCACTCTATCACCTACTTTAATCTGTTGGTTTTCACTTATAGGAAACAATTTTTTCCCCGATGAGGTATTTTGTAAAACATACAGTTCCTTTTTGATTTTTAAAGGTGTATCGTGCGGAGTAATCTTATCCAAGTCTTCAAAATATTGCCAATACAACGCACCCCAAGCTACCGAGTTTTTAGCTTTTGTAACACGTACTTCACCCATCTCCGGTTTTATTTCTTCTTTAGTCCAACTTGTTTTAAAGTAACCTGTTCCTGCTTCGGTATGTGGAATATCTACTTTTGTTTTTCCTAACTGAATAGTTGGAATATCGGTTTCAGTAAGTATATCCGTCCCCTTCAAGAGTAAAGCATAACAAGCTTCAGCCGTAGCCTTTGTAGTTTTCCAGTCCGTAGTTTGTTTTTGTTTGAGTAACCAAACACGCATATCGTTGATACTGTTTTGATCATTTGCAACTTCATCAAAAACTTCTATTAAAAGAGCTTGTGTTTCAATCGCTCTTTGGTTAGATAAATAACTGTTTGTATTTGTTTTCCAATACATACCCATTTCCTCATCGGTAGTTGCCCGTTCTTTTAGCGATGCTATAATCTTATCGGCAAATTGTTGTTCGCCGTGTCGTTTTGTGATTAATGCAAGTTCTCCTTGAGTGTGTAAAGAAAAGTTTGTCCAATATTGTTTGGCTTGCTCATAAAAGTACTCATAGGCTTCTTTATGATTGGGTTGTATAGGAATATTATCGAAAAAACTTCGTGCATACAAGTAGTTAATGTAACTATCTTGAACAAATGGACTTTTTATATATTTATCCGGATGTTCTTGTTTGATTTTTTTATAATTTTCATTCATTTCATTATCTAAGAAAGCAATAGCTTTACGTAACATTGGCGTATTCAAATTATCAATAACCCCAAGTTTATTAAGATGTCCGAATCCACTAACGATGTATCGAGTGATGTACGGACTCACCTCCATTCCTTTAAACCAAGGCCAACCACCATTCGAGAATTGCAATTGTTCCAGTTTTCTTAAAGCCCTGTCTTTTTCCGCACTCATTTTGTTGTAATCGAACAATAAGGCAATTCTTTTTTTGCGTTCTTTTTCATTAGTGGCGTTAAGTACCCAAGGTGTTTCTTCCAAAATTAGAGCTTTCAGCTCCTGATTTTTTTCAAGATTGGATAAAAAAGCATCGGTATCATAGTTCTTCCAATTATCAAAAACACGTTTTATTTTCGGATTGGAAAGTACAATATATTCAGCTATGGAATTAGCATAATAACGAGAGAATGTTTGTTCCGCACACTCGTACGGATATTCTATTAAGTATGGAAGTGCTTGAATGGCATACCAGGCAGGATTGGAAGTAAACTCTAACGTTAATTTGTAATTTTCAAGCGTTTTAGAGCCGTTGTTTTGTTGTATGAGTTTGGTAAACGTAAACTTTTTAGTTCCTTTTCTTCGTACGGGTAAAGGCAAAGATTCGGTCACCAACATTCGATTGGTTAATACCGGTAGCGGTTTTTCTTCACCATCACTATGGTTACCGGCTTTAGCCGTTACGCGGTAACTTATTGCGGAGTATCCTTTAGGGATTCGTATTTGCCAATTTACGGCTGTACTTTTCCCTTTTTCAATCGTAACGCTTTGTTGTTTATTCATTAATATTAATTCTTGACTTATAGGTTTTAACGTTAGCGCATCAAAGAAATCAAGCCGGACATTTCCTTTTACATTTTTGTCTGTAAGGTTGACAATTTTAGCAGAAAAAGTCATCC
This sequence comes from Flavobacteriales bacterium, assembly GCA_027047735.1. Lineage (GTDB taxonomy): Bacteria > Bacteroidota > Bacteroidia > Flavobacteriales_D > Parvicellaceae > S010-51. The sequence goes on from JALTUD010000051.1 coordinate 2,402, forward strand.
TGTCCCCCTCTCTGAAAAAACGAGGAGCGTTCGGAATAACCATAACTTCTTTTTGTGTAATGACTTCTTTCTGTATTTGACCGACTTTCAGGTCTTGTGTATGAGCTAAAGCTAAGAATTTCCATTTGGTCAAACTTTCAGGCATTTTGAATTTCAACACAACATTTCCTTCCTTGTCTGTATGTAGTTGAGGAAAAAAGAAAGCGGTTTCATTAAAGTTCCTTCTGGGTTGAAGATTGTTGAGTTGCTCTTTTTTAGATGGTGTTGGAGAAGATTCTTGTTGAGTAGAGGTATTGTCGTCTTCATCATTTAACAAAGCAATTCTTTCTTCTGATTTTTCTTCGCTTTCCAATGCCATAGATGTCCTGCCCGGCATTTTCTCCATAACTTCCGGAGAACTGCTATATGCTCTCATATATGCACCATCTCTGTCTATTATAGGGAAATATCTTATCTGCCATTTCAAAGAAGTAAATCTACGTGTCGGAAAACTTTTGTAAATATTCCAATGTTCTTCGTTTAAAACTCCCCTTAGCGATTTGAAACAATTATTCTTCCAGCTTAAAGTAGGTGAATAGTAGTGATTAAGGAATAGTTCAAAAGCGTTAGGAGCGAACTTATCCAAAGAAGCATCGTACATTGTAGCCAACAATTCAGCTATAACTCGTTCTCCTGTTTTGCCTTTGATTTTGAGTCGCCATTCTTCGATTTGCCCCGGTAACAATTTGTCTCTAAATGTTTCAAAAGCTATATCTAATTCTTTGTTTGTATAAGGAACGGTAATTATTTTTTGTGATTGAATAAAACGATTGTGTTTTGTTGCTGTAAAATTGATACTGAAATTCCCCCTGTGTTTTTCTTCTATCGGGACAGTTATTTTTCTTTGTTCGTTGTGTAAAATGAGATCTTCTTCAAAAATGATTTTCCCTTTGTGCTCTATTTGGTAGTTCACAAGTAATTCATCTTCAGCCGTTCCGATTAATACTTCAGCTTGTTCACCGGGTTCGCCAGTTGTTTTTAAATCGGTTGTCCACCAGGTTTTTTTTGCCGGTATTTTATCGGCGAATTTATCAAATACGGTAAAATAGCGAATGTCTTTTACTTCTACTCCGAAAGAGTCTTTGCTGATTGCGTCTAAAACATAACGACCAACCGGCATAGAGCCTAGCGGTAAAGAGAACTGTTCTTTCTGTTTCGTGTCAAAATGTATTGTAGCTATTTTTTCTCCGCGTTTAAGGTTGCGTAATTCTGCTTCGCCATTATACTCATCATAAGGGAATAATTGATGAAAGGCAACTTCGTCAATCGTTTTTACATCGCTCTTCGGAAGAATACTCCTGCGGTATATTCTATCAGGTTCAATTAGCTTGGTTATGGTGATTGTACCTTTAGCGTCAATTTTTTCTCCGTTGAGGTTAACGGTTTTTATCGGTATATCTTTTTCTTTGTTTTTGTCCAGTTCCTTGGGAACTGTAACCGATAAATCCATAGCGGTATAACCTACATTAATGTAGCTTGTGGTACTTTGTGTTTCACCGTTGATGTCTGTAACAAAGATTTCAACTTTGTAAGAAAAAGTAGGAGCGTATTTTTCCGGAACACTATAATCGGGAATAGCTTTAAATTTTATGGTAAAGTTTCCGTTATCGTCGGTAACTAATTCACCGTTTTTTATTACGGATGCAGGAGAAGAAGGCATCCAGCCCCAACGGTACCAACCCCAATATGGGAAACGAGCGGTACGAGTTACACTGTATTTTACTTGAGCACCGTCTATCCCAAATCCTGCAAATGCTTTAGCTTCACCTTTTAGTCTAACTTCTTCGCCCAGTTTGTATGTTCCTTGTACCGGAAGGGGTACTACTTCAAATGTAGGACGTTTATACTCTTCGACTTTGAAATATTTTTCATTTCTATTTTCGTCGCTGATATGGAAAGAACCATTTAAAACACCTTTTGGTAAAACAAAAGAACCGGAGTACGAACCGTATTCATTGGTTGTAACATTAACCGAACTTACTTTTTGGTAGTTAACATCATAAAGAGTTACGGTAAACTGCTTATGCGGAATAATTTTGTTATGCTCATTCTCACGAGATATTACAATACCTTTAAAATAAATCGTTTGTCCGGGTCTGTAAATAGCTCTGTCCAAGAAAAAATGTGTTTGCGTAACAGGCTGTGGTTGATAAGGTTTATAGAAATACACGCCGTCCATCGAAAAATATTCATCTTCTCCTTTTTGTATTCTGAAATAAAGATTGTTGTAGTTGTTTTTATGGGAAGAAAAAACTGTTTTTCCTTGGTCAGATGTTTTTTGTGTTTGTTGTAACTCAAAACCTCTGTGATTTTTACTGTAGGTGTACCGGTAGGCTTCAACCGTTACATTGCTTATTGGTTTTCCGTTGTCGGCATCTACAACTTTAACAATTACTTTGTCTTCTTTTTGCAAAAGAGAATAACTTAATTGTGTTACCCAAAATGTTTGTTGCACAACCGCATTCGCCCGTGTTGTAAATTTATCCGAAGAGCTAGCCAAAATACAATAACGACCATAAGGCAGTTCGTCAACTTTTACATCGGCTATGTGTTTTTGGTAATCGCCAAAATCTTCAAAAGTCATTTCCCAAGTTTTAAGGGCGGGAGCCTGATAAACAGAAGGTGTAATGTTTTCCAAATCCCAGTCAATTTTTACGATTTTAAAATAAACTTTAAAAACATTGCGATACCCCAAGGTCATACGAATAGGCGTATTCGGCAAATAGCTTTTTTCAATGTTAAACGATAAATTTTTAGCCTTAATTTTACTCGTTAAGTTTTCGCACTCTTTAGCACCATAAGTGTCGGGAAATGTGTTTATGGTTTTGGAACAAATATCCAGTGCTTTTTTTAGTTCCCATCGGTTATCATCCGTTTTTCTATTGTATAATAAACCTTTATTGTAGTATCCTAAAGCTATTTCATACCAAACCGTTGCTATTTCAGGCGAAGTAGGGTAGGAGTCAGCTAATTTTTGTAAGGCTTGTTGATAAGTATGTTCTTTTTCGGGGAACCGACCGTTCTCTTTAATGTATTTTAATCGTTCTAAAGTAGTATAAATCAAAGCGTTTAAGTTTCCTCTTTTGAGTTGTACTTTTGTAAGCTCTTGATAAACGGACAGCACTACGGAATTTTGATACGAAGAATCGATTTTTAGTGAAACAAATTCATTCGGAAGTCCAAGAAAACGTTCGTCAGGAGCAGTTTTATTAGCAGAAGAAATATTATTGTATTTGGAGTCTTTTAGTTTTTTCAACGCTCTGAAAGCCAGAAAGTCATACAACGAAGGTTGAAGATAAGCAGTTTCTTCCACGTAATTCAAAAGCGGTTTAAAATCAGCTAAAACCGTACGTTGCAAGCTGTCTTTATTTGTAATTGACAATAAATACTCCTGTTTAGTAGCCTCCAACAAGGTAGCAATATCCCATTCTTCAATATTTGTAGACGGAGAAGAAAGTTGCGTTCGCTTTCTAATTTTCCATTGATTGGAATAGAAATACTCCTCCAGCAAATCACCTTTCAAAGTATGAAGTATCGAAGTTGTGGGAAACTGTTCCGTAACCAAAAGAGAATCAATTTCTTGAATAGAATTAAGTGTAGCACTTTGATTGAGATAATTACGATATTTTGTTTTAAAAACCAGAGCCTTTACAATTTGAGGCGTATTGTCCGATTTTTGGGCAAGCGAAAGAATTTTATCTGTTTTTTCTAAAGCGGATTTATATAAACCATCTTTTTCCAAGCGGGTAACCTCTTCCCATAAATCAGCATAATCGTTTGAAAAGTTATAGCGAAGTTCACCTTTAGGAAGTTCGTTTTTTACAGCCGTTTGTTTTTTATTACCACAGGAAAAGGCAACGAGTAATAAAACAATCAAAACAATAGAAGCGTATCGGAAGTTAATATCAGAAATCATAATTGAATGTAATTTATGTTATTTCATACAAGTTGCAAATATAAAGGTTCAATAGGAAATGAATGGATAAATAATTTGGGCGTTCCCATTACAGCATAAAAAAGTGGTTTTTGTTACACAACACCACTTTTTAACGCCGTAATGGTCGGGCTATCCACTATATCTTTTGCCCTCCAAAAGGAGGGAGGGCAAAAGGATGCCGTTTCTATCCCTAACGCGAAGAAAATGAGCGAGAAGAAAACGGAATTTAGTTTTCTTAGACGATGAAAAATTATTTTGCATAGCCCCAGCTATGGAAAATAATTTTGAAGAAGGATAAGTAAAATAAAACCGATTTATGCCGTTTATTTTCTTTGTGTTAGGGATACTTATTTTGAAGACAGATAAGAAAAAAATAGAAAGGAAATACTATCGAAATCTATATAAAACAGAACAACCAAAAGAATAACTGTTTAGTGTTATTCCGGTTACACTTTCTTGTTCATTAGTTAGACCTTTATACATATTCAACATAAATTCAGTTTTTTGAGAATATTTGTAGATTATACCTAATTTAGTTCCCCAATCGTTTCTAAAAGAGTCGTATGCAGTTCCTTCATATAGTTTATACCGGTATTCTACTCCGATAAACGGACAAACTTTTTTCAAGCTTATTTCCATAAGAACCGGTATTGCCAACTGACCATGATATTTCGTTATATGTAAGTTTCGTATATCGATTGTTGAATCATTCGGTAAGCTGAGGTCATTTTCATTGAATAAAGATAGATATTCTTGATCGGAATTATCCGGATTTGAGTTTTTGGCTTTAGCCTTTTTACCATTGTTGTTATAAAGGTAATCTGCACCAAATCTTAAATTTATTTTTGAGTTAAGAATATAGCGATAATAAAATCCGATTTTACCACCAATGGAAATAGGGTTTGAAATTGTTTTAACATTGTCATTTGTTCCGAAAATAACTGCCCCCGTTTTTATCCCGAAATTGTTCGCTTGTTTTTCTGAGGGCGATTCAAAGTTGTCTGTATGGGTGGAATCTTGTTGATTAAAGGAATCTGTTTTTACTTCATTTGTACTTAATGTTGACTTTATATTATTCGAGTCCGTTTGCAATTTTGGTGTACGTATGGTGTCATAGACAAAAATGGTGTCATAAACATATATCGTGTCATAAACATATATCGTATCTTGTGCAAAAGTTGTTAAGGTTCTCAAACAAATTAAAAGTACTAGTATTATTTTATTTATTTTCATTGATGGTATCTTTAATTACAATTTGTTTATGTACTACAACCGGAACTTTTACTTTTACAGGAGGCTTTTTTGTTACCGATGGTATATTTTTTATTCTTTCTTTTGTTGTGTCTTTTTTCTTTGATTTATGTTGTTCTACATAGTTCTCAGTATTTAAAGACTCTTCTTGTTTTTCAGCTTGTAAAAGAAGACTGTCTATATCAGAATAAGCTTTTTGTAAATCGATATTTTTGCCGGTATCCAATACTTTATTTGTTTTTACCGGTGTATAAACAGCATCGGATTTTTGATTTTTCAAAATAAAAAAAACGATTATTCCCCCCACAAGAACAATAGAAGACGAAGCGATAAATATAGAGCTTCTATTCCATAGACTTTGCGTGTGGTTTATTTCCAATTTCGAAAAATTAAAAGAGGTATTGGATACAGGTGTTAATTTGTAATTTTTTAGTTTTTGGGCATATAACCGATCTATCGAAAATAAAAACGGAAAGAATAGGAATATATATTTTTTTATGTTTTTCTTTTCTTTGTTTTTAGCTTTTTCAACTAATAGTTTTTGTAATTTTTTTCTAGCTCTATTCAAGTGAGATTTTGAAGTGTTGACTGAAATTCCTAATTCTTTGCTAATCTCTTGATGGCTGTATTTTTCTAAAACATAGAGATTAAAAACCGTACGATGATGTTCCGGTAATTCGTCAATGGATTCTATTAAATCGGAAACATCAAATTCTGCTTGATATACCGTTTGTTTACTGCTGAATGTAAGGGATTCTTCTTCGTTTGTTTTTGCATGGAAATCCAGTACATCATCTGTTTTGTTGATGGTGCTTTTGTTTTTTCTAAGATACTGCAAAGCTGTGTTTACCGTAATTTGGTATAGCCAACCGTTTAATGAACCTTTGCCGGAATAACTGTCTATTTTTTTTATGGCTGTTTCAAATGCATCGTGCATAATATCTTCCGCAATGTCATCTGAAGCTACATATCGGCGACATACGCCAAGCAATCGTTCTGAATTATCTTTATATATGTGTTCCCAAGTTTTCATTGCTTGTTTTTTTATCGTCATTACTATTTTCTATAGTAATGATGCGGAAAATAATAAAAGTTGCACTTTTTACAAAAAATATTTTTTTAGCACTCATTCCACTTGCGTTAGGGATTGTATCCCTAACACGAGCAAAATAGACGGTATAAAGCGTTTTTTAATTCCTTATACTTCTTCATAAAAATTTTCCATAGCTGGTGCTATGCAAAATTTTTATTCATCGTCTAAGAAACCAAAAATTCACTTTCTATCCGCCAATTTCACTCGCGTTAGGGATAGAACGGCGTGTTTGAACTCCTTTTTGCCCTCCTCCTTTTGAGGGCAAAAAGAGTGAGTAGTGATAGCCCGACCCCAAT
>JALTUD010000052.1 GCA_027047735.1 Flavobacteriales bacterium
CAACTGCGTTAGGGATAGAACGGCGTGTTTGAACTCCTTTTGGTTTGTTGCATATATGCAAACCAAAAGAGTGAGTAGTGATAGCCCGACCCTCAAAACAAAAAAGAGCGTTTTCTATAAGAAAATGCTCTTTTTTGTTTTGAGGGGAACGCCCAACTATTTATTTTCCAAATCCAGTAAAAAGGTATAGTTTAGGGCTATTTCTTTTAAGAATTCAAATCTTCCGCTGGCTCCTCCGTGTCCTGCTTCCATATTGGTTTTGAGTAAAAGAGTGTTGTTGTCCGTTTTTAGTTCTCTTAATTTAGCGACCCATTTTGCCGGTTCCCAATATTGTACTTGTGAGTCGTGAAGCCCCGTGGTTACTAAGATGTTTGGATATTCCTTTTTTTCTACATTGTCATAAGGCGAATACGATTTTATATAAAAGTAATATTCTTCTTCATTTGGATTACCCCATTCTTCGTATTCTCCTGTTGTTAAAGGGATGCTTGGATCAAGCATGGTGGTGAGGACATCTACAAAAGGTACTTGTGCAATGATACCTTTGTAAAGTTCAGGATTATAGTTCGAGATTGCTCCCATTAATAATCCTCCTGCACTTCCGCCTTCGGCGTATAAGTGTTCTGCCGATGTGTATCCTTCTTGTATCAAATATTTTGAACAATCAATGAAGTCGAAAAAGGTGTTTTTCTTTTTTAGAAATTTTCCGTCTTCGTACCATTCTCTTCCAAGGGTTTGGCTTCCTCTTACGTGTGCTATTGCATAGACAAAGCCTCTGTCTAACAGGCTGAGTAATGATTTGCTGAAGTTGGGTTCTACGTTTACTCCGTAAGAACCGTAACCGTATTGAAGTAGTGGTGTTTGGTCGTTAAGTTGCGTAGTCTTTTTATAAACGATTGAAATGGGGATTTGCTTACCGTCTCTTGAAGGGGCGTATAATCTTTTGGAAATATAATCTTCGGGATTGTGTCCTCCGACAACCTCTTCTTGTTTAATGATTTCTTGCTCTTGTGTTGCCATATTTTTGCGATATAGCGTAAATGGAGTGGTAAGTGAGGTGTATCCGTAACGAAGAGCGGTAGTATCGTATTCGGGGTTATGACCGATATATGCACTATAGGCTTCGTCATTGAAATTGATGTAATAATCCGAATGGTCGTTGAGGTTGATGACTTTTAACTGTGTTAAGCCTTTCTTTCTTTCACTCACGACTAAAAAGTCTTTGAATATTTCCAATTCTTCGGTTAAAACTTCCGGATTGTAAGGAGTAAATTCTTTCCAATTGTCCGGTTGTGTTTTATCTTCGGGGCAGGTCATTATTCTAAAGTTTTCCGCATTGAGATTGGTGCGGATAAAGAACTCGTTTTCGTGATGAAAAATATCATATTCCAATCCTTTTTGTCGCGGAGCGAATAATGTGATTGGAGCATCTGCATTGTCAGCATCGATAAGTCTGTATTCCTGTGTTAAGGTACTGTATGAACCAATGATGATGTATTTATTTGTTTTGGTTTTTGATATTCCGGTTGCAAAGACTTCGTCTTTTTCTTCATAGACTAAAACATCGTTTTCAATAGGCGTACCTAAGCGATGTTTCATTACTCTATAAGGACGTAATGTTTCTGTGTCTTGCAAAGTGTAGTAAATGGTCTTGTTGTCGTTTGCCCAAACGATTGTTCCCGTTGTGTTAGGGATTTTTTCGTCGTAAGTAGTTTCTCCTGTTAAATCTTTGAGGTAGATGGTATATAGTCTTCGAGAAACAGTATCGGTTGAATAAGCTAAGATTTTATTATTAGGGCTAACATCGTAATCACCTAATTCAAAATATTCATAAGGTACTGCCATTTCATTACATTCCAAAAGAACTTCTTCCTTATCATCTAAATGTTTTTTTCGAATGATAATCGGATATTCTTTTCCTTGTTCTGTTCGAGTGATATAATAATAGCCATTATAAAAAAGAGGTGCGGAAGAGTCGTCTTCTTTTATTCTGGATTTCATCTCTTTAAACAAGTTCTCTTGAAAGTCTTTAGTATGTTTTAGTTTTTCTTCGGTATATTTGTTCTCTTGCTCTAAGTAAGCGATAACCTCCGGATTTTCTCTTTCTCTTAACCAGTAATAATTATCGATTCTAATATCGTTAAATTTTTCAAGTTTCTTTGGTTTCTTTTTGCAGACCGGAGGCTGAATTTCGGAAACTTTTACTTCTGTCTTCATTTCTTTTGATGAATTATTGTTGTTGCAGCTTGTTAGGAATGGACTTATTAAAATAATTGTTGCAAGGTAGTTTACTATGTGGTTTCTTTTCATTGGTGGTAGTTTTTTAATGTTTTTTTATAAAAAAAGCCATATCTGAATAGATATGGCTTTTTTGAAATGATGTATCTGATTAAGCAATCAATTCTTTTACTTTATCTGCAGCATCTTGTAAGGTTACTGCTGAGTGTACGTTTAATCCTGAATTGTCGATAATTTCTTTCGCTTCTACAGAATTTGTTCCTTGTAAACGAACGATAATCGGAACAGGAATATTGCCAATACTTTTGTAAGCTTGAACTATACCATTCGCTACACGGTCGCAACGAACAATACCTCCAAAGATGTTTACTAAAATTCCTTTTACGTTTTTATCTTTTAGGATAATGTTAAAAGCTTTTTCGACACGGTCAGCATCTGCTGTACCACCTACATCTAAAAAGTTAGCCGGTTCTCCGCCCGAAAGTTTGATAATATCCATAGTCGCCATTGCCAATCCGGCACCGTTTACCATACA
>JALTUD010000053.1 GCA_027047735.1 Flavobacteriales bacterium
TACAGATGCAGGGTTTAGCGACCCGAATACAGATAATATAAATGGATTGTGTGCAGCGGATTATACGTTGCAGGTTACCGATGCTTTTAACTGTACGGTTTCTCAAACGGCAACCATAGCTGAGCCGGTATCCATTACCGTAACCGGAGTAGTTACCGATGTTAGTTGCAACGGGGGAAGTGACGGTGCTATTGATATAACTGCACAAGGGGGAACTGTAACAAGTGGATACAATTATAGTTGGACAGGGCAAGGAGGTTTTACTTCATCTAATGAAGATGTTTCAGGACTAGTTGCAGGAAATTATAGTGTAACGGTAACGGATGATAATAACTGTTCAGCCAATACTAATTTTACGATAAATGAACCATCTGCTATTTCAATTTCAATGAACTCTTCCAATGCTCAATGCGGGCAAAATACAGGGAGTTTAACAGCAATAGTAACCGGAGGAACAGCACCTTATTCTTATGCTTGGACTGACGGTGGAGGAAATGCTGTAGGAGGAAATAATCCTTCGGTAAACAACCAGCCAAGTGGTACTTATACCTTGATCGTTACAGATGCAAATATGTGTGTGCAGTCAATGGTTGGAACTATTTCTGATGATAATGGGCCTACTGTTATAATTGATAATTCCGGCGATGTAACCTGTGCGGGAGCTTCCGATGGATTTATTAATATTACAGCCGGAGGTGGTTTAGCTCCGTTGTCTTTTTCGTGGAGTTCAATTCCTGTTGGGTTTACGTCAACGAGCGAGGATATAAATCAATTAGCGGGAAATACGACTTATACTATAACCGTAACTGATGCAAATGGTTGTACGGCAAATCAATCTGTACTTATCAATGAGCCTTCGCCTATATCTTTGACAGCAACATTACAAAATCCTTCTTGTAATGGAGGAACTAATGGAGCTATTGACTTGTTTGTCTCTGGAGGAACAGCCCCTTTTACTTTTGATTGGGATAATGACGGTACAGGAGATTTTGATGATACCGAAGATTTAACATCTTTAAATGCCGGAACATACAGTATAGTAGTTATGGACAATAATAGTTGTGTACAAAACGCATCATTTACCTTAGTAGAACCGACGGCTATATCACTTACGACAAGTTCGATATCATCAAATTGTTTACAGAGTGATGGTTCGGTTAGTGTTGTGCCTTCCGGCGGTACACCTAATTACACCTTTCAATGGATGAATGCCGGACAGACAGCACCGGTTTTAGGTGTTCAAAGTACGCTTGGAAATCAACCTTCGGGTTGCTATGATGTAGTGGTGACTGATGCAAATGGATGTACAGGACAAGCAACTGCTTGTATTTCTGATTTAGCTGGAGCTTCGCTGTCTTTTTCTTCTAGTGATGTAACATGTAATGGAGGTTCAGATGGAAGTATAAACTTAACAATTTCAGGAGGTCAAACTCCATATAATCCTATTGTTTGGACGGGACCAACAGCCACAGCAAATGGAACGCTTAACGCAACAGGCTTATCAGTCGGTGTTTATGCTGTTCAAGTAACCGATGGTTCCGGTTGTATAGCTACAGGAACGCAGGCTATTAATGAACCGCTTCCAATAACTCTTTCGGCAAATTTGGTTAATCCTACATGTAATGGCAGTAATAATGGTCAGATTGATTTGACGGTTAATGATGCTGTTGGAACTGTTTCATATTCATGGACAGGTCCGGCTGGTTTTGTAGATCCCGGAACAGAAGATTTAAATGGATTGTCAACAGGACAATATTGTGTTACGGTCAGTGACGCAAATGCTTGTACAGCTTCCCAATGTTTTTCTTTAAATGAGCCTGTAGCTTTAACGGTGACAACTTCAAACACACCAACGGGATGTAGTTCAAATTCAGGAGCATTGTTTGCAAATGCAACAGGTGGGACTCCTCCTTTTAGTTATTCTTGGGTTAATAGTCTAAATGTAGTAGTAGGAACAACAGCTAATTTAGTGAATTTACCTGCAGATACTTATGTGCTGACGGTTACAGATGCTAATGGTTGTACTACAACCGCACAGGAAACCATAAGTGTGGCTAATGCTCCGGTTGTTACTTTGGTTACGATAAACAATGTTTTGTGTAAAGGAGGGGCAACAGGAAGCTTTGTGATTGCTGTGAATGGAGGTACTTCTCCTTATTCTTTTGATTGGGATAATTTACCGGGAACGAATGACCCCCAAAATCAAAATGGATTGCCTGCGGGTACTTATAATGTAGTTGTTACGGATGCTTCGGGATGTACAAGCAACTTAGCTGTAACAATAAATGAACCGGCAACAGCTTTAACAGCAAATTCTACTGGTACGGATGTGAATTGTAACGGAGAAATGAGTGGATCAATTGATTTAACGGTTTCGGGAGGAACACCAAATTATTCGTTTTTATGGTCAAATAGTTCTACAACTGAAGATTTAAACGGACTTACAGCAGGAACGTATTCGGTAATTGTTACCGATAATAACGGTTGTATTGTCAATGATACAGTTACAATTAACGAACCTTCTGCAATTGTTCTATCTTCAAACGTTACTGATGCTACTTGTGGTTCATCTAATGGTAGTGTTAATGTGACTGTATCAGGAGGACAACCGGGATATCAGTATGGTTGGTCAGATGTAACAAATGCACAACCCGGTACTCCCTTGAGTAATACAACCAATAATTTAACATCTATTGGGGTAGGGGCATATCAAATTTTAGTAACAGATAATAATGGATGTAAAGATTCATCTGTAATAGCTGTCTCAAAT
>JALTUD010000054.1 GCA_027047735.1 Flavobacteriales bacterium
CCATCGACGTCGGCATCACACATAATGATTACTTTATGGTATCTTAATTTTTCCATGTTCAAGGCTTTGGAATCTTCCTCAGTACCGATTCTCACGCCTAAAGCTGTATAGATATTTTTGATTTCTTCGTTGTCAAAAATTTTGTGTTGCATCGCTTTTTCGACGTTCAAAATCTTACCTCTTAACGGCATAATCGCTTGAAAATGTCTATCTCTTCCTTGTTTTGCAGTACCACCCGCTGAATCTCCCTCGACTAAGTATAACTCGCTGGCAGATGCATCTTTTGAAGCACAATCGGCTAATTTTCCCGGTAAGCCCATTCCCCCCATCGGGTTTTTACGCTGTACCATTTCACGTGCTTTTTTCGCTGCATGTCTTGCCTGTGCCGCCAAAATTACTTTTTGTACAATGGCTTTGGCGTCATTTGGATTTTCTTCCAGATAACTACTTAGCATTTCACTAACCGATTGACTAACAGCAGAAGTTACTTCTCTATTTCCTAATTTAGTTTTGGTTTGACCTTCAAATTGCGGTTCTTGCACCTTAACCGAAACAATAGCTGTAAGTCCCTCTCTAAAATCATCTCCGGCAATGTCGAATTTCAGCTTATCTAATAAGCCTGACTCATCAGCATACTTTTTTAATGTATGGGTAAGTCCTCTTCTAAAACCGGATAAATGTGTTCCTCCTTCGTGTGTATTGATATTATTTACATAAGAGTGAATATTTTCCGAATAAGAAGTATTATAGACCATCGCTACTTCAACAGGAATCCCGTTCTTCTCCCCTTCCATACTGATAACACTTGATATTAAACGCTCTCTGGTTCCGTCTAAATATTCAACAAATTCAGCAAGACCTCTGGTTGAATGAAAGACCTCTTTTTTAACCTCTCCTTTTTCGTCTTTTTCTCTTTCGTCAATCAAAGTAATGGTAATCCCTTTATTTAAGAAAGCTAACTCTCTCATACGGGTCGCCAAAGTATCGTAATTATACTCTAATAATTCAAAAATTTCAGGATCCGGAAAAAACTCAACTTCTGTCCCCGTCCAATCGGTTTCACCAACAACTTTCACATCATATAAAGGTTTCCCTTGAGAATATTCTTGTTGATAAATTTTACCGTCTTTGTGTACACGAGCAATCAACTTGATAGAAAGTGCATTCACACAAGAAACCCCTACTCCGTGTAATCCTCCGGAAACCTTATAAGAATCTTTATCGAATTTACCACCGGCACCAATTTTAGTCATAACGACTTCCAAGGCTGAAACTCCTTCCTTCTTATGGATACCAACAGGAATACCACGTCCATTATCTCGTACGCGGATACCGTTTCCTTCTAAAATGGTAACCGTAATAGTATCACAATGTCCTGCAAGTGCTTCATCTATAGAGTTATCAACCACTTCATATACTAAATGGTGTAATCCTCTAACTCCAACATCTCCGATGTACATCGACGGACGCATTCTAACATGTTCCATTCCCTCAAGGGCCTGAATACTGTCAGCTGAATAATCTTTTTTATTTTCTTCGCTCATAATTTAATGATGATAAAAACTTTTTTATTTTAAAGTTGTTTTAACAAGCTACTAAAATACTACTTTTAAACGGGCTTACTTTATTACATTCCGAATAGTTTTCAACAAAAAAAAGAGGATTTCAAATGAAATCCTCTTTTCGCAATCAAAAACGTAAATATAGTTACTGAAATCTTATTGTTTTTGTTTTAAAATATAAGCTGCTATTGCATTCAAGTCACTATCAGCCATTTCTTTGGTCATCGCTAAGTTTGCTTGCATTACAGCAAATTGTTCAGGATCGATGATTGCATCACTCTCTTCTTTCAAGAACGAAACGATTTTTGCACCGTCGCCATCATATCCGGCAGCAATATCCTGTAAACTAGGACCTACCACTTTTTTATCGACTGCATGACAGGCAACACACCCTTTGTCTGCGAATAGAGTTTCTCCTAAGTTTTCATCTCCCGAAAATTCAGTAACAACTTCCTCTTCTACTACATCTTCTTCCACAACCGGAGCTTCTTCTGCATGCTCTTCATGTTTTGCTTCCTCATGTTTTGCCGGAGCTTCTGTATGCTCTTCATGTTTTGCATCGTTATGTGCATCTTTTGATTCACCTCCACAAGACATTAAAAACAATACACTTGCTAAAAATACTACTTTTTTCATTTTCTATTTGTATTAAAATTTTTGACAAAGATATGACAATTATCATAAACACAATGTAACTTTTGTTCTTTTTTAGTAATAGCTGGCAGATATTGTCCTTAAATTTATTATGTTTTTGGGCGTTCCCCTCTTTTCAAAAACAACATATCGCTAAGGCGAAACATTGTTTTTGAAAAGAGGGTCGGGCTATCCGCTATATCTTTTGGTTTGCATAAAGCAAACAAACCAAAAGGATGCCGCTTCTATCCCTAACGCGAGTAAAATCTGAGGATAAAAAACTGCTGAACAATCAACAAGATAAATTAATACAAAAAATGATAACAGATGAAATACACAACGCTTAAGACAAAAATTATTACGCCCTCACAATAAAACTTCGTTTAGTTTGTTTAAAAAAAGACAAAAAAATATGTATCTTTCACTAGGACTACTTTATTCTTATCTTATAAAAACTCATTTACAATGAAAAAACTAATCTTTCTTCCTTTCGTATTATTGCTTATGACAACAGCCCTTATTGGACAAGATAATACAACTACTAAAAAGAACGCTAGAACCAATACTATTTCTTACCTTCTTCTTAATTCAGCCGAAAACCCCGCCAATACAGGTGTACAAGAAAAAAACGTTTATCTTTCCGGTATGTTTGGTTTACAATACAAACAAGGTCAACAATCCATAGGGTTTGATTCCTACATAGATAAGAAAAAGACATTAGGTATCGGAGGTTATTACAATTATTACTCTAGTAGTTTTTTATATGATTTTATTGGAAATACTAATACTCTAAAACATTATCAATCCTCATTAGGGCTAAATCTAAAATACCGATATAATAATATCCATTTAGGTATAGGTGCTGAGAAAATTGTATCTGACAACAGTAAAAATAATACTAATCTATTTAACCATTTTTTCGACCCAAAAGTTGGTTATTCTAATCCGAATATGAGTATCTTTTCAATAGGCAGCAACCCGTTTAACTATTATAATATTAAATCGGAATTACTTTATATCAAAAATAAACTTCAAACAGGTATTAAAGTTGATTATATGCTTCAACAAAAATTCACTCTAGATAATAGAAATCATAAAACAGCCCCTCTTCTTACAAAATTTTTCGTAGCCTATTCTCTTACCTTAAATAAAAAACTTAATATTTATTATACACCTGCTTTTACGTTTGCCCTTGACTTTGGTCAAAATTATTTCATTTCCGGTAATAATAATCCTGTTCATCTATTATCTATTAAAAATGCTTTTACTTATGAACGTAAAAAAAATATTCACTTCGTAACAGTAAATTACCAAAACTTTTTTAATATTTGGGAAGTAGGTTACGGTGTTGGACTAAAGAATCATAACCTGAAATTTAGAGTGAATTACCAATTTCAAAACGAATTTTCTAACACCCAAAGCCAAATAAGATTAGGAGCGATATATACTTTTGGAAAATAGAAATCATGACCCTTACAATAAAAAAAACAACGGTTTTTCTTTACTTACTATTTAGTTTGGTAGCATTTAAAGTATTAATCAATAACGAAGCTATTGTCATAGGGCCTACTCCACCGGGCACAGGGGTAATAAACGATGATTTTTTAATCACCTCATTGTAGTCAACATCGCCTTCTAAACGATACCCTCTCTTTTTGGTCTCATCCGGAACTCTGTTGATACCTACATCTATAATTACCACACCTTCTTTTACCATATCGGCAGTAAGAAAATTTGGTTTACCTATGGCTATGATAATAATATCCGCTTCTTGACAAATTTCTTTTAAGTTTTTGGTCCTGCTATGGGTTAACGTAACTGTTGAATTTCCCGGATAATAATTCTGCCCCATAAGAATACTCATCGGTAATCCAACAATATGGCTACGCCCAATTATAACGCAATGCTTTCCAATGGTATTTACTTTATATCTTTTTAAAATTTCTAATATTCCATTAGGTGTAGCCGGTAAAAAAGTGGGTAGTCCCAATACCATTCTTCCTACATTTTGCGGATGAAAACCATCAACATCTTTTTTAGGATTAATCGCTTGAATGACTTTTTCCTCGTTTATATGTTTAGGTAATGGAAGTTGCACAATAAAACCATCAATCTTTGGATTCTCATTGAGTAACTTTATTTCTTCCATTAATTCCTTTTCGGTAGTAATTTCAGGTAACTTGATCAAGGTAGAATCAAAACCAACACGTTCACATGCTTTAACTTTTGCTGCAACATACGTCTGACTTGCAGGGTCGTCTCCTACTAAAACAGCAGCCAAATGAGGTTTTTTACGACCACGTTCTACCCGTTCTTTTGTTTCTATTCTTAATTCCTCTTGAATATCCAACGATACTTTTTTTCCGTCTAAAATTACAGCCATTTTATTTTGATAGTTTTAAAATATTGAACGCTCCTTTTAATACAATTAAAAACACAATTGCTCCGATAATTAAATCAGGATACATAGTATGCGTAAAATACACGAGTACTCCCGCAAGCATAACTCCGATATTGATTACTATATCGTTTGAAGTAAAAATCATACTTGCCTGCATATGTGCTTCATTATTATTTTTAGATTTTTGTAAGAGAACCAAACAATACCAATTCGCCAAAAGAGCTAAAAAAGATATGCCTATCATCCATTTAAAATCCGGATATTCTTCCGCTCCGAAAAATCTTCGTAACACCTCTATAAATCCAACTAAAGCTAAAACAATTTGAAAAACGCCGGCTGTTTTGGCTACTTTCTTTTTTAGTGCTACACTTTTACCAACTGCAAACAAACTGATACCATACACAAAGGAATCCGCCAACATATCCAAACTATCGGAAATTAATCCCATTGATTGAGAAAACCACCCGAAAGTCATTTCTACCAAAAAGAAAACAAAATTGATAATTAAGACCGACCAAAGCAATTTGCTTTGGCCATCTTCTTGAGCAAAAACCTGTTCTTCCACCTCAACTGAAGAAACGATTTCTCCTCCGAAATTAAGGGATAAAATAGCTTGTTGTACTTCTTCTGCTTTCCCTTCGTGCCAAACGGTAAGCATACGATTAGGTATATCAAAAGCCAATTTTTTAATAGCTGAATAGTCAGACAGTTTCATCCGAATCATGCTCTCCTCGGAAGGACAATCCATTTTCGGAACTTTAAATACGGTCTGTTTCATCTATATGCCCTATTATTTTCGGCAAAGTTACAAATAAAAACAGGTGGCTGTTGGAAAATTTTTAAACAAGTTTACTGTTTTTGCCTAATAAAGTTTGAACCTTTTCCTTCACGCTATCCACAACATAATAAACTACAGGAACAATGTACACGGTAAGAATCAACGATGAGGTTACCCCACCGATTATAATCCAAGCCAATCCGTTTTTCCACTCACTTGCCGTACCTGACGCCATTGCAATCGGCAACATTCCTACTACCATTGAAATACTAGTCATAAGAATTGGACGCATTCGCTCTTTTCCGGCTTCTATTAGAGCTTCTCTGTACGGCAATCCTTTTTCTTTTAATTGATTGGTGAAATCTACTATCAAGATTGCGTTTTTTACAACCAATCCCATAAGCATAATCAATCCTAATAAAGCAAATAAACTCAAATCTGTTACAGTTAGATTCAAAGCTAATAAAGCACCGATTACTGCGACCGGAATAGAGAACAAAACTACAAAAGGATAAATATAACTGTCATATAAGGCTACCATTATCAGATAAATCAAAATAAAAGATACTAAAAGCACCGAACCCAACGCCCCAAAACTATCATTTTGTCTTTTTATATCACTTCCCCACGTCATATTTATTCCTTGCGGAAGTGGGTTTTCTTTCACATACTTGACTACATCTGCAGCTACACTTCCCGATGGTCTTCCTAGAGCATTTGCCGTTAATGTAACCGACGGTTGTCGGTCTTTTCTCTCTAGTAATGAAGGTGAATTATCTCTGATTACGTGGGCAAACTGTGCCACTTTCAACGGCAATCCTCGGGGATTTATGACAGTTAAGTTCTCAATATCTTCATAATTTTTTCTTTCAAAATTATCTAAACGTACTCGTAAAGGATATTCTGTTCCTTCTTCCGTCATTGTTGCATCGTCGTTACCTGTAAGTGCAGTTCTTAGATTGATACCAACGTAAGCGGTGTTTAATCCCAAACGTTGCATAATATCTTTATCGGGTACTACTTTATATTCGGGACTCCCCTCTTCTACTGATAGACGTACGTTGTCCGCTCCGGGTATATGTTTTATAACCTCCACCATTTCGTTTGCTGTTTTCATTACTTCTTCTTGGCTCGAACCACTCAAAGTAAGCTCAACTGGAGCTGAACGTGGAATTAACCCCAACCCGATTATCGAATAATTGGCTTGCGGATAGCGTTTCTGTAACTCCTCACGTAAATCCGTCATATATTTTTCTGTCGGTTGATTACCTCGTTCTTCTTTAGGTTTTAATTGTATCGTAAATTCAGTTTTATTAGGAGAGCCCATTCCCAAACTACCGATTCCCGTGCTTGGTCCTCCGATGTTACTAAATACCGTTTCAACATCGGGTTGGGCCAAGATAAAATCTTCTACTTTTTTTGAAATCAAGTTATTTTGATGGAGAGAAGTTGATTTGTCGTATTCTAAACTAAGTTTGAATTTTCCTTGATCACCTGTTGCGATTAACTCTTTACCAATAATATTTTGTTTCATCATTAATCCTGTTAAAACAAATAACAGAATGATAATTGCACCAAAGACCAATTTATGATTTAACACCCATTTTAATTGTTTAGTGTATATTTCAATAAATCCATCTAACATTCGTTCAAACCACAATAAGAATTTATTGAAGAAATTAGTCGGTTTTAATTCTTCTGACTTGCCTATTCTGGATGCCATCCATGGAGTTAACGTAAATCCGACCAACAAACTGGTTAATGTTGAAGTAATAACAACCACCGAAAATTGTTTTAGCATATCGGCGACAAATACTTGTAAGAAAAGTATCGGCACGAATACGACTACATCGACTAACGTGATAGAAAGTGCAGAAAAACCAATTTCCATACGACCATCGTAAGAAGCGGTGCGTTTATCTTTTCCCATATCTAAGTGGCGTTGAATATTTTCTAATACTACGGTTGCATCATCTACCAAAATACCTATAATTAAAGACATTGCCAATAGGGTCATTAAATTTAGCGTATATCCCAACAGCCACATTACTGCAAAAGCGGTTACCAAAGACGTTGGTATGGCGACCAATACAATAATAGAGTTTCTGAAACTATGCAGAAACAACAACATTACAATAGACACTAAGAGAACCGCCATTATTAAATCATCAACTACGGAGTCAACAGCGGCTATGGTGTTGTCGGTGCTGTCATCTGCGATGATGAATTTCACATTGTCTTTTGCGTTTTGTTCTTCTATTCGCTTGAATCGTTCTCTCACGGCTGTAGAAACGTCAACAGCATTGGCATCTCCTTGTTTTTTGAGTAAGATTCCTATTCCGTTTTTACCGTTGTATCTACTGATAGAAGTTATTTCTTTTATTCCATCTTTAACGGTTGCTACATCTTTGACGTAAACAGGACTTCCGGGAACGCTCATTCCGATTTGTACATTTTCAATTTCTTCTATATCGTGGAATTTTCCGACTAAACGTACTGAATTACTTTCTTTGTCTGACTCTACTTTACCTGCCGGTAAATCGATACCGGAACGTTTTATCATTTCTACAACTTGATACAATGATATTTTGTAATATTTTAGTTTTTCTTGATCTACGTTGACTTGTATTTCCCGTTCTTGTCCTCCCAATACGGTTAATTCCGCTACTCCTTTTATCTGTTGAATTTGAGGAAGAAAATCATCTTTCATTTTTTGATAAAAGACGGTTGCCGGCAAATCACTCGTTGCACTAATTGACATAATCGGCAAGTCGTTGGGCGAGACTTTACTCATTACGGGACTTAAAATGGATTCGGGTAAATCTCTTCGTATGTTGTCGATGTAACGCTGTGCATCTTGCATGGTTTTATCTAAATCGGTTCCGTACTTTAGATTTACGATAACGACCGATGCGTTGGGGAGGGATTTGGTTATCAGGTAATCTACTCCTTCCAAATTGGATAAGGCATCTTCTATCTTTTTGGATACGGATGTTTCTACCTCTTGTGGTTCTGCTCCCGGATATGCGGTTTTTATGACTACCACGGGTTGATTAAAATCAGGCATTAATTCATAACTTAGATTATTGAACCCAATGTATCCTAATAAAACAAAGACACTGAACATCACGATAATGAGTGATGGTCTTTTTATTGATATTTCTGTTATATTCATTGTCTGTTTATTTCGTTTGTTTACTTTATCTTTTGTTTACGTTAGTTCTTCTCAAACATGGACAAAAACTCATTTTCTTTAGCGCTTATTTCACTGAGACCTAGTAGGTTTTGAAAACCTACTAGGTCTGAAAAAAGATTAGTCTCGCGTTAGGGATTGGTATCCCTAACCTGTATAAAATGAGTACCATAAAATGTTTTTATTTCCTTTATACTTCTTCAAAATTCTTTTCCATAGCTGGTGCTATGCAAAAGAATTTTTCATCGTCTAAAGAATACTAAATTCCATTTTCTTTGCACTTACCTCAACTGCGTTAGGGATTGTATCCCTAACACGAGCAAAATAGACGATATAAAGCGTTTTTTGATTCCTTATCCGTCTTCATAAAAATTTTCCATAGCTGGGGCTATGCAAAATTTTTATTCATCGTCTAAGAAACCAAAAATTCA
>JALTUD010000055.1 GCA_027047735.1 Flavobacteriales bacterium
TCTTCGTACTTTTCAGAACCGAGTAAACCGTCAGCTTTTGCAATTAAATCGTTGTATTGTTTTTCTTTTTCAGCATCGGCTTCAGCTTCAGCTTTTAATTTTTTAGCTTTTTCTAATTGATCCTTAGGCAGTTGTTCCTCCGGCTTTAATTTAATTGCCTCAGAATACTTTGTTATGGCTTCATCATAGGATTTCGACAGAATTGCCTTTTCTCCATCTGCAAGAAGCTGATTGTATTTTTGCTCATCTTCTATTTGCTTTTTAATGATTGCTTCAATTTCTTTTATTTTGTCTTTCGGAGCTTGTTCCGTAGGTAATATAGATAAAGCTTCGTTGTATTTAGTTTTAGCAAAATCATAATCTTTTTCGGCAAAAGCTTGATTTGCCTCCTTCATTTTTTCTTCAAAGGCTTTTTGGCGAGCAAGTGCTTCTTTTTGTTTTTCAAAGAAATGTTCCGCGGCTGTTAATTTCTGCTTTACAGAAGCGTCCTCTTTCATTTGTAAAGCCTGCTTATAGTTCGCTATAGCTGATTCATAATTTTTTGCTGTTACAGCTTTATCTCCGTCGCTTACCAGTTTATTAAATAACTCTTCCTCTTTCTTTTGTTTATTCGCAAGTTCATCCAAAAACTTTTTTATTTCCTTCCCTCTTTTACTGATATATCCACGATCATAATCCAATCCTCCTGTTGAAGGGTCAATGCGAACCTTGGCAACAGGGCTGTTCGAAATCAAGCTGTAATCTACATTGGGTTGAGCCTTTAGCATTGTCATATCTGCCGGGAAGATAGATAAGTCTTCTACGTCTTCAGGATAATAGCCTTTTTTGGCGTCAATATATATGGATTTAGTTATATAACCGGGCTTAGAAAATGTAATGGTATAAACTGCCCCATAGGTTAATTCTAAATCAGGATATTTTCCATTGGAGGCTGTTGTTACAGTTTTAAAAACAGAGCCATTTTTTTTGACCTCTACTTTGACTCCGGATACATTTTTGTTTGCTCCGTCTTTTGCTTTTCCTTCCAGAATTACAATGGGGTCATCCTGCGAGAAAAACTTAGAGAATTGCACTTGAACAAAAAGCAGCAAAACAATAGCAAGTAGTATTTTTATTATTTTATTCACAATTTAGTAAATTAATCAACCGACAAAGGTCGTTATTTTATACGATTAAAAAAAACAACAGGGTTATTTTGTTTATTAATACCATTTAAACATTAAAATGGTATAATACCTGAACATCTACACTTTAATTTCTTATTGGTTCATTCGGTAATGAAATATTTTAAACTTATTTCTGAAATAAAGCTCTAAACAAAATAAGACTTGTATTTTTGTATTCAAGGATAAATCATAAAAAAAGTATGGCTAGAGTTTTAACGGGAATACAAAGTACGGGAACCCCTCATTTAGGAAATATTTTAGGTGCTATTCTACCGGCTATTAAGATGGCAAATCATCCTGATAATGAGTCGTTTTTGTTTATAGCGAATTTGCATACGCTTACGCAAATTAAAGATGCAGAACTTTTAAGATACAATACGTATTCAACGGCAGCAACGTGGTTAGCTTTGGGTTTGGATGTAGAGAAGACAGTGTTTTATCGTCAGTCGGACATTCCTGAAGTTACGGAGCTTACGTGGTATCTGAATTGTTTTTTCCCTTATCAAAGGCTTACTCTTGCTCATTCGTTTAAAGACAAAGCTGATAGGCTTAGTGATGTAAATGCCGGATTGTTTACTTACCCGATGCTTATGGCGGCTGATATTCTGCTTTATGATGCAGAAATAGTTCCTGTTGGAAAAGACCAATTACAACACCTTGAAATAACTAGAGATGTTGCCGGGAGATTTAATCATCAAATGGGGGAAACTTTTGTAATTCCTGAACCTAAAGTAAATGAAAATACACAATTGATTTTAGGTACTGACGGACAAAAAATGAGTAAATCCCGAGATAATTTTATTAATATTTTTCTGTCGAAGAATGAATTAAAAAAGGTGATTAATAAAAAAATAATTACAGATGACACACCTTTAGAAGAGCCTAAAGATGCTGAAAGCTCAACAGTTTATCAGATATACAAATTAATAGCCTCCGAAGAACAAGCTCTTGAAATGAAAACAAAATTGGAACAAGGAGGATATGGTTGGGGACACGCCAAAAAAGATTTGCTAAATATAATTTTAACACGCTTTGAAAAAGCTAGAGAACAATATGAATATTATATGAATAACTTGGATGAGTTAGAACAAATACTAAATATGGGAGCTGAAAAAGCAAGATTGGTTGCTCATGAAACTTTAGCGAAAGTTAGAGAAAAATGTGGTTATTAAATGAAGAACACTCTTTTTCAAATTGTTTTTTCAAAGACTAAATTTTTTCTTCTTGTTTATGTCTTGTTTCTTTTGTTGACCGGTTGGGTGTTGTTGGAGTACAACCGGAAGGATAGTGTGATTTTTATCAACCGTTTTTGGACAAGCGGACAGGATTTGTTTTTTAAATATATTACTCATTTAGGTGATGGGATTGTTGCTGTAATTGTTGTTGTCTATTTGTTTTTAAAAAACAAAAAACAGGGAATTGTTGCTCTTTCTGCTTTTGTTTTTACAGCAGGGATTACACAGTTTTTAAAGCATGTTGTTTTTGATGATGCTATGCGTCCTTATATTGAATTGTGGAGAGAGTTTAAACTCAAAGAGTTACATTTGGTGCTTCCTGAAGAATTGATGAAAAAAGGCAATTCTTTTCCGAGTGGTCATACGA